>NZ_JADBTF010000319.1:0-11439 GCF_020246295.1 Microcystis sp. M090S1
GACCAATACTGATTTAACAATCACATCTCCATCAACATCACTAAAGACATTGCTTAAGTTAATAACACTATTTTCGGCATCTTCGTCAACATTGACATCTGTAATCGGATTGAGGACAGTTGGTGGATTATCGACTGCACCGACATTGACAACGAAAGTATCGTCAACAGTTTTACCGTTGGATGTTCCCCGAATTGTAATATTAGCTATCCCAGATTGATTGTCTTGATAGTCGAGGGTTAACTGATTGTCAACGATGGTAGCAGTGACTAATCCCGGATTACTATTGACAAAGACTGTCTTAACAATTAAAGCGATGTCATTGTCGATGTCAGTAAAGACATTAGTTAAATCAATGACGGTATTAGCTGAATCTTCGTCAACATTAACATCAGTAATGGGATTGAGGACAGTTGGTGCGTCATCTACTGGGTTAACTGTAACTACTAAAGTATCGTCAACAGTTTTACCGTTGGATGTTCCCCGAATTGTAATATTAGCTGTACCTGATTGATTGTCTTGGTAGTCAAGAATTAACTGATTGTCAACGATGGTAGCAGTGACTAATCCTGGATTACTATTGACAAAGACTGTCTTAACAATCACATCTCCATCAACATCACTAAAGACATTGCTTAAGTTAATAACACTATTTTCTGCATCTTCGTCAACATTAACATCTGTAATCGGATTGATGACAGTTGGTGCGTCATCTACTGGGTTAACTGTTACTAGGAAAGTATCATCAACAGTTTTACCGTTAGATGTTCCCCGAATTGTAATATTAGCTATCCCTGATTGATTGTCTTGATAGTCGAGGGTTAACTGATTGTTAACAATAGTAGCGGTGACTAATCCCGTATTGTTATTGACCAATACTGATTTAACAATTGAAGTCGGGTCATTATCAACGTCAGTGAAGATATTAGTTAAATCAATGACGGTATTAGCTGCATCTTCGTCAACATTGACATCTGTAATGGGATTGATGACAGTTGGTGGATTATCGACTGCACCGACATTGACAACGAAAGTATCGTCAACAGTTTTACCGTTGGATGTTCCTCGAATTGTAATATTAGCTATCCCAAATTTATTGTCTTGGTAGTCGAGGGTTAACTGATTGTCAATAATAGTAGCGGTGACTAATCCCGTATTGTTATTGACCAATACTGATTTAACAATTGAAGTCGGGTCATTATCAATATCGGTGAAGATATTAGTTAAATCAATGACGGTATTAGCTGCATCTTCGTTAACATTAACATCAGTAATGGGATTGAGGACAGTTGGTGAATCATCTACTGGGTTAACTGTAATGACAAAACTTGTGACATTAATATTACCACCTGCTCCATCAGCTACCGTAAAGCTAAAGCTATCACTGGTCGTTTCTCCGCCATTATGAATGTAGGATAGTAAGCCACTATTAATATCAGCTTGGGTAAAGGTGTTATTAACCGCTAACGTGACTCCATTGCGTTGTAAATTTCCATTTGTCGGAATCGTACTGATGGTAAAAGTCAACTGATCCGAGGTATTATCTGGATCTGTAACAGCCAGCAGACTATTAGAAATAGCAGAATTAGCTCCTTCATTAAGAGTTAAGCCTGTATTGACCGAGATTTGTGGAGGTTGATTAACTGCGCCACCGATTTGTATGGTTGCATCTGCCGTCGTCGGTGCTGCTTCTGTATTACCTGTGTTATCAACCGCAAGCGAATAGAAGGAGTAGGTATGTCCGGCTGTCCCCGTGTAAGTTGCTTCGGTTAATTCAGTATTATTGAGCCAGACTGTATAATTACCGCCATTATCAGAGACATAAATAGTATAAGTCGCCAAAGCTGATCCTATATCTGTTCCTGTCCACTTAACGGTAAATTCAGGGTTATCCGTCGTGGTTGGTAAAGTATCAACTTGACTGGTGGGTTTAGTGACATCAAGAGTATTGAAAATGGGTGGGGTATCGATGGGTTCTTCCGTATCAAAGACGATCCGCGCAGTTGCGTCAATTACATCTGCGGTTTGTACAGTGTTTTTTGTTTTAATACTATAAGTAACAAAACCTTCCCCGACTCCATTTTCATCATTAGTGGGTAAAAATCCTTTTTGTGCGTCTAAAGGTGCTTCTCCCGTCTCTGGATCAACGGTACTAATCCGCCAAGTAGCGATTCCTGTAGTAGTCTCAATGGAAACAAAAACATCAACATAGAAACCCTTAGTTTCAGTTAAGTCAATTCGTCCTTGATGGAAAGCGCGATCACCAGCTAACTCATAAGTGTTACCACTCCAACCATAATCATCAACGCGGAAAGTGCGCCAATCAAGATCAGAATCTAACTGTTGAGTAATGACTACTTCTTGAGCGGGTGCAGAAGCAGTAGCAGCATTTTCAAAGCGGATGGTATAACCGAAACGTTCATTAGTATTAATCCATTGCTCATCGCCGAAACCTTTGGGTCCTAAGATATCGTTAGGGTCACGAGGACGAATTACATCGGGATCATAATCATCGTCATCATTATCATCATCGTCGTCACAATCACCAAATAAATAACATTTGAAATCGTCAATTAGATCATTTACTGTGTCCCCGATATCATCTGCTGTGTTGTCAATCCAGTCTGCAATATCACTAATCCCATCTTTGAGTTTATCTCCGATAAAATCACCTATATCGCCTATGGCATCGTCTATAGAGTCTACTAGATCCTTTAGCCCCTCCACTATATCGCCTGCTGCATCTGCGAGATCACTAATGCCATCGACTATATCCCCTATACCATCAACAAGATCATCAATTCCATCTAGTATTTGATCGATATCATTGAAATCGTTAGGCGGCTCTAATTTACCATCTAGTAAGTCGCCTATCCCATCAGCTATATTGTTTAGTCCATCCAATATATCACCTATACCCTCTACTATATCGCCAGTACCATCTCCAATTTTGTTAACTAAATCATTCAACTTATCTTCTAACTGTTGGGCTTTATCTTTGACATAACGTTCTGCTATTTCAGCTACTTGCTCCAATCCTTCGGGAGTCAAAAGATCCTTGAAGTCAGGAGTACTTCCAATTTCGAGTAAATCTTTGATTGGTAAATCTTTTAGCCCTGCATCCCAATAAGCGTCAGGATGAGTTTCATAGGCAAAGTCTCGAAAAGCATCAGTATTTCGTTCAAGTTCAGCAAAGGCACCAGGGGCGGCATTTAGACGATCTTCAATGGCTCGTTGTAAATTTTCACGGGTTTTTTCTAACCACGCTTGACCTTCAGGACTTAGTTTTTTAGCCGTTTCATTTGTAAATCGAGAAACATATTTTTCTCCATACTCTTTATAGTAATCAGGAGGTTCTTGTCCTGGATTACGCCGTTGAAAATCTTTGTAGCGAAAATCATAATAATCTAAACTTCCTAATTGATCGGGAGGATAGGGAGTTGGTTGACTCGAATCATTTAAGATATTAATTTCTTGGAAAGTGATCGTTTCAACTTCTAATGATGAAACACTTGAATCAGCTTTGCTTATATTTGTCCAGGTTATTCCATCCCAAGTAGTTAAATATTCTTGATTGCCTGTATCGCTATCTCCAAAAACTACCCAAGAAATTGCTGGTGTTCCATTGTCTTGACCCTGTAAACGCATAAAGGGTAACTGGTTGGTTGCTGGTTGAGCAGAGCTAGGAATTAAGTTTCCATTGCCCCATTGATAACTATCACCAATTTTTCTAGCGATCGCATAGTTAAAGTTATCATTATTATCTACCCAGACTGCCATTAAAATAGGGGAAGAACTATCTACTGGATCAACTACTGCTAGTAGTTGTATGCGATTTCCTTGGGCTTGAGGGATTGTAATGGGAGTTGTCCATTGAGCAGTAATCTCGTCATAGGTTGCATAAGCAATTGATCCATTTTGTACTACTAATACATGGCGACTATCATCGGACGCGACGGTCAACACCGGCTTTTCTTGAGAAGGGGGTAAATCTCTTAATAAATCTCGTGGTGGAACATAATCGACTTCTAAATTGAGAATTTGGGGTGTTGCGCTTAAATTTACCGTAATATTAATCGGTTCATCCAAGGAACCAGCCACTCTGAGTTGATAACTTCCTGCATCGAGTCCTGTTAATTCAAAATCTCCCAAGTCGTCAGTGAAAAAACTTCGCCGAACAGGGTTACTAGTATTGATTCTTTCAAGAATAATTAAACCTTGAGAGATCGAATTTCCTGTATTTATGTCTGTCAGTGTGCCTTTAAATGAGACAGAAGGAGAATAATTAGCATTCTGCTGGTAAATTTTACCGAACAGTTCATTAACATCGTAAATCGGTTCATTTTCAGGAGAAACAATAGCAGACATTTTATTGAGCAAGAGGACATATTCCCCATAAGTTCGTACCTGTGAGGCAATATTTCTAATAAAGCTATCCCACTGAGTATCAGTCAATCCACTAGGACGAATCGAAGCTTCAAAACTATTCCAATCAACAGGCGTATTATTATCCGCAGAATAAGTACGGACACTGAAGTTAACTGGATCGGTACTGCTATTGAAATATATTGGCAGTGTATTAAGATCTCCAGGTCGTAAAATTCCCTGTGGACCTTCATTACTAACACCCAATAGATGTAGTGGACCACTGGAACTTAGTCCCTTTAAAGTCGTTCCTACTTGGGTATTGGTAACACTTTCAATAATCAACAGAGGAGCGATCGCATCAGTATCACCTTCGTTACCGTAGTTAACATTGAAAATATAATTGCGGCCAGGGCGAACTTCTTCCGGTCCTGTGATGTTGGAATTTAAGTCATAACCTGTAGCTGTCTGAACCGTGATACTATCTGCCAAAATAACGCTACTACCGTCGCTATGTTTAGCTTTAAGGTCATACAAACCGATTGGATCATCAAATAGATCAAATGTGACATAAGCAAGGGTAGAATTTTCTAGATACACTTGTTCTGCTTCGATGACACTGCCATCGGAAGCGAGCAGTTGGAAGGTAGTACCTTCAATGAATTTTGCCCCGTAAATTTCTAAGGTAGCTTCGCCAAAGTTACCAATAGTGTCAGTATTTACCTTTGTAATTGAGAAAGGAATATCTTGAGCGAGAATTTGGTAACTAGGAGAACCACTAACTTGATCCCCATACGCTAAGACATAATAAGTTCCTGTTTTTTCAATGGGAATTACAATTTCCGGATCGGCGTTAAAGGGTTGGGTAGTAGTCAGATCAAATTGCCCCCGGCTCGGCATTTTCCCATAACTGACATACAATTCATTAAAGGATTGATTATTGCTGCTATCAAAACTCAGTCGGATCGCTTGTCCTACTTGAGCATCAAAACGATAATAAACTGACTGTCCTTGTCCTAAATTACCTGTATCTGGCGTTTCTAAGCCTAATTCTTCGACATCTAAGGTAATTTTACTACTAGAAACTCCGACATTATTACCCTCATTTACTTCAGAAACTTGATTGAGGATGTCACTCCGCACGATAACGTAAAAATTCCCTAAATTAACCCCCGGGACAACCCCATTTAATACCCCAGTATAACTCGCACCACTTGCAATATCTCCTGAATGATTTACTTGTCCTACTAAAGCATCACTGACATCCCACTGGGTATCTTGTGACAGATAAACGGAATCTTTCCAACTTCCGTAAGCAGTATCTGTCCCTTGGTTCTGTACAGTATAGTTAATACTGATATTTTGTCCAGGAATGCCACTGCTAGGAGTAGCAATATTAGTAACTACTAAATCCGACGGTGGAGGAATAATAATTTCCGTCGAGAATCCGTCATAATTAACATTATTGATCTCTCCTAACCGTTCATAAACGGCATTACCGCCATCCGTCACCACGAAGGCGTAAAAACGTCCCCCTAAGCCTCGCGGTATGTTAAAAGATTGAGTTGCAGTATAACTATCTCCTGCATTTAATCCCCCCGTATGGTTGCGATATCCTAAATAAATATCACTGGTGCGATCGAATACTTGATCACGGGATAGATAAACGGCATCATACCAACTTTGACCCGTATTGGCATCATTATTAACAACCGTCCAAGTTAAACTCAGAGATTGTCCGGCAATTCCCTGTTCCGGCGCATCCACGCCAGTGACAGCCAGATCAGCAGAAGGAGCGGGAGTAATCGGTAGGCTTCCGGTTCCCGAACCGCCTCCACTGCTACTATCGCTGGCTAAAACGTTATTATTCTCAAATGTACCTTCAATAACGTTATTATCCCGGTCAGTTTGCACCAGAACATAGTAACTACCGTTCAAATTAACAGGAAGGGAGAAAGTACCCGTGGCACTATAACTTGCTGATGGCTCTAAGGCTCCTGAACGATAAACCGACCCTAAATTAATGTCATCACCGCTGACATTTTTATCTAAAGACAAATAAACCTGATCGTACCAATAATTGCTATTAGTACGTCCTACCCCCAAATTCGCCACCGTCCAATTGAGGGTCAGCGGCTGTCCGGGAGTCACGGTATTTGGCAGAGTAATGCTAGTAACTTGTAGATCGGGAGTATCACGAGAGATGGTGAGGGGAAAAGCACTAGAGGCATTATTTCCCTCATTGCTACCTTCATAAACGCTATTAGCCGAATCAGTGACGACAAATAGTTGATAATTGCCTTCTAAGGTAAAGGGTAAAATAACACTTTCAGTCCGACTGTAGGTACCATTGGGAGCTAAAAGTCCGGTGCGGGTGAAGCTGGCGAGGGTCAGATCATCTGCATCTCCTAAAACCTCATCGTTAGAAACTACAAGGCGATCGCTCCAACTGTTAACAATGGTATCCCCAGTTCCCTGGTTTTTCACTGTCCATTGCACTTGAATTGTCTTACCAGCTTCTCCCGTAGTTGGAATAATTGCGTCAGTGACAACTAAATCCGCCGGTTGGGAGACAATTTGTACTTGATTGATGCTTTGAGTGACGTTATTAACATTATCTAATTCAAATACTTGATCGCCGCTATCTGTCACACCAAAGACGTAGTAGGTGCCAGTTAAGGTATTGGGTAAGGCAAAGTTAGCGGTACGATCATAACCATCACCTGGATAAAGAATGCCATACTGGCCGACACTACCCAAATTAATGTCCGTTGCCGTATTTAGTTGATTATCGCTGGAAAGATAGAAGGTATCGGTCCAATAATAATTCGGGGTTTCTGTGGCTCCAAAGTTAGTGACTCGATAACTGATGCTTAAACTGCTACCAGAACGAGCATTGTTCGGAATTGTTAAGGATTCAAACTCTAAATCTGGTGGCGGCGTTAGGGTAATGTTCGTTGCTGTGGTGTCGTAGCCACTATTGTTATTCTCAAAAACGTGCTCATAAACGTTGTTATAGATGTCGCTTTGGACAAAGAAGAAGAAACTTCCCGCCACACCAATGGGTAAATTAACTGTCGCTGAACCAGTATAATTTTCACCGGCATTTAACGCACCACTATGATAGAAATCTCCCAAAAAGCGATCGCCTGCATCTAAAGTTGCATCCGCCGACATCAACACGCGATCATACCAAGCTGTTTCTAAAGTGCGTCCTGTACCAGCATTAGTGACAGTCCAACTCAGGTTCATTGGTTGTCCTGAGAAGGCTCCATTAGGAGCATTAACCGCCGTTACTTGTAAATCGGGGGGTGGAGTTAAATTAACATCCGTCGGCCCACCAGATCCCCAATTATCTCCTTCATTACCAACTTCGGTAACGTAGTTATAAACATCAGTTTGTACAAGGAAATAGTAATTGCCATCAATACCGCGAGGTAGGGTTACGGTTAAGCTGTTGCTATAACTATCATCCGGGTTGAGATAACTAGGATTAACTGCTTCTCCTAGATAGGTATCAGTATTGTCATAAGTAGTATCGAGGGACAAATAAACTCGATCATACCAAACAGGCGCATTAGTGGCACCAGTACCGACATTTTTCACTGTCCATTGTACGACGGTTTCTTGACTAGAAAAAGCCGTCGATGGTGCAGTTACCCCGGTAACTTGTAGATTAGGAACCGGAGCAAGCTGTAGAGAAATCGGACGATCATCTGTAGTAGTATTGTTCGATTCGTTCTGCGTTCCTTCAGCAACTTGTCCGTAAAAATCGGTCGTTACAACCACTCGATAGTTACCAGTTAAACTGAGGGGAACGCTGTAGGATTGAGTACGATTTAAGGAGGCTCCGGCGGCCAAGCTACCTGAATATTCAAAAATTCCGACATACTGGGTGGCACTGGTCGCCGTATTAACTAAATACACATAATCATACCAAGTTCCTTCTGCGGTTGCTGCTCCTTGGTTTTTGACAGTCCAATTGATATCAATTGGTTGTCCAGACAAGGATTCAACCGGTGCGGTAATATCACTTACTACTAAGTCGGGAGCATTGAGATTAATGGCGACAGCACGAGTATTGTTAGTTTCGTTAGTTTCTCCTTGACCTCCCGAACCATCAGCGACAAAGATTAAATAACGGTTTCCTGTGGCAAAGTTGGGGAGGTTGATATTGCGAGTAATGCTGTAACTTCCACCGGCGGCTAATGGTGTTTGGGTGGAGATTAATTCTTGGGTGATGTAAGTGTCAGCATTAGCATCAAAAATAGCATCGTTGGAGAGGTAAATGCGATCATACCAATCCGTAGGAGCGGCGCTTGTCCCTTGGTTTTGTACTGTCCAAGAAACTTCAATACTCTTACCGACTGTTCCGGTTGCAGGTACGGAAGCATTAGAAACAATTAAATCGGGAGCAGTTAAGCTGATAGCAACCGCAGCGAGGTTATTATTTTCGTTGATTTCTCCTTGATAATTGTCTCGATCAGTAACAAAGAGTAAATATTGATTACCGGGGGTAAAACTAGGTAAGGTGACATTCTTGCTGATGGTATAACTTGCACCAGTAGCTAAAGGCGTTTGTGTCGCTATCCATTCATCAGTAACTTGAACGTCATTGCTATCTAAAGTTTGATTACTGGAGAGATAAACTCGATCATACCAATCCTGACTTGCTGCTCCCGTACCGTTATTAGTGACAGTCCAAGTTAATTCAACTGTTTCTCCTAAAATGGCACTTGTCGGAGCATTGGTTGAGGTAACTCGAAGGTCGGAAGCGGAAATATTAATCGGTAGGGAATAGACGTTGTTATTTTCGTCTGTCTCACCTTGATAGTTATAGTTATCAGCCTTGAAGAGCAAATAGCGATCGCCAGTAGCGGTACTGGGTAAGGTAACATTGAGGGTGCGGCTATAGGTTGCTCCGGCTGCTAGGGGAGTAAATGAACCTTGCCAAACTTCTGTCAGATAAGTATCATCGCTATTACCGAAGATTTGGTCAGTAGAAATCACAACCCTGTCGTACCAATCAGCATTAGCCGCAACAGTTCCTTGATTCTTCACATCCCAAGTAACGCTAATCGTTGCACCTACAGTTACCGATGCGGGTGCAGTAGCATTTGAGACAATTAAATCTGGTGCATCTATGCGGATAGGAATGGCACGATTATTATTATTTTCGTTGGTTTCTCCCTGTGCATTATTGCCATCTGCTCGGACAATTAAGTAACCATTGCCAACGAAGTTTATTTGATTAGGTAAGGTAATATTTTCGGTTTTGCTATAGCTTCCTCCGACGGCAACGGGAGTTTGTGCGGCGGCTGAAATACTGGTTATCAAAGTATCAGAACCGTCATAAGTATCATTACTTGACCAGTAAATATAATCAGTCCAATCGGCGGGTGCTTCTACTGTTCCTTGGTTTTGTACTGTCCAAGAAAGGCTGACTGTTCCTCCTAATGCTCCTGACTCTGGTGCCGTAGCATTACTAACAATTAAATCCGGCGAACCAATAGTAATGGGAATAGCTTGGCTATAGTTGTTGTTTTCGTTGGTTTCTCCTTGATTATTATAGGCATCAGCGCGGAAAAAGATGTAATAATTTCCCGGGGTAACATTGGGTAAGTTAATACTGCGATTTATAGTGTATGTACCGTTCGCTACCAAGGGGGTTTGAGTGCTTATAAATTGTTCAGCAATGTAACTATCATTGCCATTGCCAGGGATATTATCAGAAGAAAGGTAAATAACATCATACCAATCCGCCGGTGCATCTGTCGTACCCTGATTTTTCACCGTCCATGATACATTAATCGCTCCATTCACAACCCCACCACTGGGTACAGTTGCTCCAGATATGATTAAGTCTGGCGCACCTAAAGTAATAGGAACAGCATAAGTATTATCGGTTTCGTCTGTTTCTCCTTGTTGGTTGTAGTAGGAGTAAGAGTATTGATCTGTAACAAAGATCAAATATTTAGCACCGGTTCCTGCATTACTAGGAATGGTAATATTTTGGGTGTCTGTATAATTTGTATTAGCGGCGAGGGGACTTCTTGCGGCTTCCCAGAAAGCACTAATCCATGTATCCCCACTATCCCAAGTCTGATCATTAGACAGATAAACTGAATCATACCAATCAGCATTGGCCGGAACAGTTCCATTATTTAGTACCGTCCACGAAACTGATATAGATCCCCCTAAAATACCAGTACTAGGCGCAGTCGCACTGGTAATAGTTAAATTGGGTGCAGTAATATCAATTGCCTGAGCATAAACGTTATCGTCTTCGTTGGATTCCGTTTGGTAGTTATAAGCATCTGTCTTAAATAGTAAGTACCCACTTCCTACCGCCTGGCCGGGTAAAGTAACGTTACGACTTACTGTGTAGGTTTCATTGGGTTCTAAGGGTAAGCCGTAGCTACTGGAGATATATTCATAACTGATGACTGTAACATCATCACTATCCCCATAGATATTATTCTTAGAGAAAACTACCTCGTCATACCAGTAAGAACTTCCCGTAGTTACAGAACCGTCATTTTTTCCTGTCCAAGATAGGGTAATATTCTGACTAGCAGTAGCGGTAGTCGGAGCGGTGACATTAGTAATAATTAAATTGGGTACAGCAATATCAATCGCTTGAGCATAAACGTTATCGTTTTCGTTGGATTCTGTTTGGTAGTTGTAAGCATCTGTCTTAAATAGCAAATAGCCATTACCTACTGCATTACTGGGTAAGGTGATGGTACTACTTGCTGTATAGGTTTCATTCGGTTCTAAGGGTAATCCGTTGCTACTAGAGATATATTGTTGATTAAGATAAATATCATCACTATCCCCATAGATGTCATTGGTGGAGAAGACTACCTGGTCATACCAGTAGTAACTTCCTGTAGTAACAGAACTGTCATTTTTACCCGTCCAAGATAGGGTAAGACTCTGACTAGCAGTAGCAGTAGTCGGTGCTGTTACTTCAGTAATAATTAAATTGGGTACAGCAATATCAATCGCTTGAGCATAAACGTTATCGTTTTCGTTGGATTCTGTTTGGTAGTTGTAAGCATCTGTCTTAAA
>NZ_JADBTF010000032.1:0-3785 GCF_020246295.1 Microcystis sp. M090S1
AATGTTCGAGAATGGGACTGTCCAGACTGTGGGACACACCATGACCGAGATATTAACGCCAGTAAAAATATTTTGGCCGCAGGGCTTGCGGTGTCAGTCTGTAGAGCGACCATAAGACCAGAACAGAGTAAATCTGTTAATGCAGGTGCGAAAAATCCTTCGGGAAAGAAGCAGAAACCTAAATCGTGAGGTTTGGGAATCACCGTCCGTTTACGGCGGTGAGGATGTCAATGATGATTAGAGTTCTTGCATAATTAATTTTTGAGAGTGCAAAAATGAGAAAAATAGACATAAAATTGCATAAAATTCCTAAATAGAGCATTTAATTGATTAATGCTCATTCTTAATTCTCCTGACGACCGGCTCCTGAATCCTCACCTAAAGGAAGATTTTTGATTGTTACAAGAGGTGTAGTTATGTCTTTATCAATTCGAGTAATTATCCTAGTAGCGACGACAGTTTATCAGACGTTATCTGTTTGGTTAGAAGAACAAAAAGCACCGCCGGGTCATTTGATTAATGTGGGTCAATATCGCTTACATTTTTGTCTAGCGGGAGAGGCTAGTCCCACTATTATTATTGACCATAGTTTAGGAGGAATTGAGGGATATTTTTTGATAGAAGAATTGTCAAAATTAGCTAGGGTTTGTATTTATGATCGAGCCGGTTATGGTTGGAGCGATTCTAGTCCCCATCCGCGAACTAGCTACCAAATTGTTCAGGAATTAGATAAATTACTAACCCAAGCAAAAATAGAACCACCTTATATTTTAGTTGGTGATTCTTTTGGCAGTTATAATGTTCGACTGTATGCTCATCTGTTCCCAGAAAAAGTAGTAGGTTTGGTACTCACCGATGGGTTACACGAGCAGGGAATGCTGAAAATGTCGCCAGCATTAAAGGCATTAAAATTATTTTTCATCTCTGGATTTTTGATGTCGATTATTGGCTCAATTTTAGGCATTATCCGAATTCTGAGAGTTCTGGGAGTTTTTGAATTATTAAAACCAGAACTACGTCGCTTTTCCCCGGATTCTCGTCATCGAGTTAAGCGATCTTTCTGTCGCGCTAAACACTGGATGACGATGAGTAGAGAAATGTTTAATCTCGACCAAAGCGCTCGTCAGGTGAGTGAGGCTAACAATTTCGGTAATTTACCGATAGTTAGTATTAAAGCTAATTCTTTTTTTAAACCTTCTCTTTGGACTCGCTTTATTCCCCTCAAAAGTGCCAACCAACTCCGGGAGGAGATGCACCTAGAATTAGGCAAGTTATCCGGAGATTTTCTGGAAATACAAGCGGATAAAAGTAGTCATTTTGTCTGGATGGATCAACCGGATGTGATGATCGATGCGGTCAGAATTTTGCTTGACAAAATTAACTCTGTGTGCTAAGTAATAGGGACAAATTAACTTCTTGGTGAGGATAGGCAAGAGGCAAGAGATTCGATCGAGATTAGCTGAAATCCTAGAGAATTATTGCATAATTAACTTTTGAGAGTTCAAAAATGAGAAAAATAGGCATGAAGCTATCGTTCATTCTTACTTAATTCTCCTGACTCCTGACGACCGGCTACTGACTGCTGACTCCTAACCCCACCAACAGACTTTTTGCCGCAAACCCTAATTATTGAGGGTAATAATCTCGGCGCTAAAACCCTGTCTAGTTAACTCTTGTAACCGTTGTTTAGCTTGGTATTGTTGCTGAAATAACCCCGCTTGAATAACATTTTCTCCCGCGCGGATAAATGCGAGGGGTTCAATTTCTTGAATTTTTGCCAACGCTGCTGCACTATTACTCCTAACTTCAACGCGAAAGAGTTGATTAGTAGCAATAACCCGCTGCTGTGGTGGGGGAGAAGGGGGTTTATTGGCGCGATTTTCAGGTCTGGGTGCCGGTGGATTGACAGTTGGACGAGGATGATTATTAATCACCGCAGCATCGGCGGGACGCACGGTAGCGGGAGCTTGAAAAACGTATTCTCTCAGGGGTTGATTACCGGAAACTGGGGCAGCCACCGGGGGGCGAACTGATGGAGAATTAACGAGGGGTAAATTTAAGGGTGAACATTGGGAACAATTAACAGCACTGGGACTGTCTGAACGTTTAGTTGGTTGTCTCACCGCCGGCGGTGGGGGCAAACGACGACCGGGATAAAGATTCTGGGCAAAAGATAAGTTTGCTTTTAGCAGCAGCGTTCCTTGAGCGATTATCCCGACTTTTAACCAAAATAGGCCCGAGAAAAACAGTAGGTTTGTTCTCATCATGCTGGTTTGTCCTCACACGAAATTTGGGTACACCATGTCCAAATTTTAAAGTAGGAGATGCTAGTCTAGAAAGTATATTGGTTAAAAATCATTACAAGATTTATGGGAAAAGTTGTTGTCGGTCTATCGGGGGGAGTAGATAGCTCTGTCGCCGCTGCCGCCTTACACGCTCAAGGTTATGATGTTATTGGCTTGACCCTGTGGTTAATGAAGGGTAAAGGTCAATGCTGCTCCGAGGGGATGGTAGATGCGGCCTTTATTTGTGAGCAGCTGGGTGTTCCCCATCATATCGTCGATAGTCGCGAGCTTTTCCAAAAAGAAATTATTGATTATCTGGTTTCCGGTTACGAAGCGGGAATCACACCGCTCCCCTGTTCTCAGTGCAATAAAGCGGTAAAATTTAGCCCGATGCTGCATTATGCTAGGGAAACCTTGCAAACGGATACTATTGCCACCGGTCACTACGCTAGAATTCGTTTTTCTCCCGAAAATAACCGTTATCAACTGCTGCGCGCCGTCGATAAAAATAAAGATCAATCCTATTTTCTCTATGATCTAACTCAAGATGTACTGCGTGGGACTTTATTTCCCTTGGGAGAACAAACCAAGGCAGAAACCCGCAGAATTGCCCAGGAATTCGGCTTAAAAACAGCAGATAAACCCGATAGTCAGGATTTGTGCTTGATTGAAGCTCACGGAACGATGCGATCGTTCTTGGATAAGTATATCGCCGTTAGTGAGGGCGATATCGTCGATCTCGATGGCAAAGTTTTGGGTAAACATAGCGGTATCCATCATTATACGATCGGACAACGCAAAGGCATCGGCATCGCCGCCGCCGAACCTCTCTATGTGGTAAAACTTGATCCCGTCATGAATCGGGTTATCGTCGGTAATCGCGAAAGTGCCGTTAGTGCCGCTTGTCTTGTCGGACGGATGAACTGGGTTTCTATTGCTGAACCTACCACCCCTATCCGCGCTCAAGTACAGGTCCGTTATCGTTCTCCGGCTGTTCCCGTCAATGTTATTCCCCTAGAAAATAATCAAGTGAAGCTGGTTTTCGATGAACCACAATTTAGTATCACCCCAGGCCAAGCAGCCGTGATTTATGAAGGGGAAATCGTCCTCGGTGGGGGGATTATCTCAGGAGCAACCCCATAGGGAGAGCCACCAATTCACAGGATAACCTGATTATGGTTCGCAGGTCATTCTGCCAATTAGGGACTCTCCCTGGCAGGTTTAGCTAAAAATTAACGACGGGGTACAGAAGCCTCGATGTTAATATTCATAGCGGAGATTCTTGGTACAGGATTGCCTTTGGCGCTACCGAGACCCCGGGCCATAGCCAAGAAGCTGGAAGGATCGCCAGCTTTGGGTTATGGTAAATATTTTGACATCCTCGCCGCCCTAAAAGTGCGGCGATTCCTAAACCTCACGATTTAAGTTTCTGCTTCCACCACCGTCGCATACCACAGTTAAAAAACCATGTACTGTCTTACACAGAGTCCACAGACTTTC
>NZ_JADBTF010000320.1:0-11930 GCF_020246295.1 Microcystis sp. M090S1
TACGGGACAAAGGGTTAACCTCGATTTATGATTTTCCTTGATATATCTGGGTTTCAGCGATTTTGGGCTTCTCGAAGTAAATCCCAAGCGGGGATTGGAGTTGAGGCTTTTCTCGATTTGTTTTTTGTCTAAGTCCCACTAGAGATAAAACCCTGATTATCGAAAAAATCGGGTCTAAAACCTCGCCTTAAGGCGAAAAGTTTTTGGAGCGGGGCATAAATTCCCGTTACAAAAACGGCCTCCTGCCCCCTGCCTTCGTTAACAGTTATCAGTTATCAGATGTGAGTTTTTAATTGTGCAGTTATCTTAATGGTGAGGTAGGAAGTTTTCCTTTTGGGGAGTCGGTCGTCGGTGGTCAGCAATAAGCTGTACTGCGTTCAAACCGCGCGGGGGAATTTTAGTACAAATGCTCACCACCCTCTCCCTGCTCCCTGCTCATAGACAGTCTTAACGAGCAATTTAGATAGTCAACAGCTTACTGCCGATCATTACCTCACCTTGGCGGCGTATTATTGACAATATTGAGAGCATAAAGGCGAAAACGCTCTAGATCGGCTTGCAGGGTTGATTCCACCACTCGACCGAGGAAAAGATTATCCATCAATTTTCCTAACCAACCTGGTATAGCATAGGCTGCCGTCAGTCGCACAATACTCCTACCATGACGGTCATAAAAACGAATGGCCCCGCGGTTAGGCAACCCGTCCACGGATTCCCATTGAATCATCTGGTGGGGGACAATTTTCAGTATCCGTGACAACCAAGTAAATTCTAGACCACCACTGGCTAACTTCCAACGGGAAAGCTCTGGCTCCTCCTCTAGAATTTTCACCGATTCGATCCATTTCATCCACTGGGGCATTTGTTCTAAATCTGACCAGAGAGCCCAAACCAGATCGATCGGCGCGTCCACTTCTACCTGTACACTATGTTCTAACCAAGTCATTCGTTAATTCTGGCGATGCTGAATATTTCTATGATAACGGCTATTAGTCTTTAGCTTTTGACTCAATGATAAAATAAAAACAATCTTCGAGGTTTAATTTTACTATGTTAATCAGAAAACTGCTCGAATGTGAGGAATTCATCGCCGGTGATCATACCCGATTGCGCGAGTTATTGCATCCCGATAAACAGCCGTTAAATCTACGTTATAGTTTAGCCCACGCCTGGGTAGATGTGGGGGAAACTTCTACTCCTCACGCTTTAAAAACTGCGGAAGTTTATTATATTTTGCAAGGACAAGGGGAAATGCACATCGATGAGGAAGTGCAATTAGTGACTGTCGGTGCTGCCATTTATATACCTCCTCTAGCTAAACAATATATTCATAATTGTGGGGAGGAACCCTTAATTTTCTTGTGCATTGTCGATCCTGCTTGGCGAGTGGAAGACGAAATTATCTTTGAGTAAAACTAATGAAGATTGGCATTATTGGACTGGGTTTAATCGGTGGTTCCTTGGGATTAGATTTTCGCTCACAAGGTTATAAGGTTTTGGGAGTTTCCCGTCAACAATACACCTGTGATATCGCTGTACAAAAAGGAGTGGTAGATGAATCTAGCACCAGTTTAGAATTATTAGCTACTGCCGATTTAATCTTTATCTGTACTCCTATACATTTAATTGTGCCAACTTTGGAAAAATTAACTCCCTATTTAAAAACCCAAACCATTGTCACCGATGTGGGATCAGTTAAAGGGGTAATTGTAGCCAATTGTGGCCAATTGTGGCCAAATTTTGTCGGTAGTCATCCTATGGCTGGGAAAACCGAACAGGGAATTAATGCGGCAGAATGTGGTTTATTTGTCAATGCCCCATATCTGATTACTCCCCTTGAATCTACCCCTAACTTTGCCGTGGAAATCTTAACTGAAATCGTGCAGAAATTAGGCTGTAAAATTTATTATTCCTCCCCCGAAGAACACGATCGAGCCGTGGCATGGATTTCCCATCTGCCAGTAATGATTAGTACCAGTTTAATCCAAGCTTGTGCGAAAGAACAAGACCTGAATATTCGCCAATTAGCGGAAAATTTAGCTAGTTCTGGTTTTCGCGATACCAGTCGCGTCGGTGGTGGCAATCCCGAATTAGGTTTAATGATGGCTAAATACAATCGTCAAGCTTTATTGATATCTTTGGCAAATTATCGGCAAAATCTTGATCAAATTGTTGACTATATTGCAGGAGAAAAATGGCAGGAAATAGAGGAAATTCTCGTTTCTAGTCATCAATATCGAGCCAAGTTTATTCAATAAAAATACCATTTGCCCAGCAATTATCTCGCAGCACTGTATCATAGATTTATACTCAGCAAACCAATAAAATGATATGACCACCTTTTTCGACTTTGAAGCCGAATTTGTTGACTCCTTACGTTGCATACCGATGACCGTGAGAATGAAACTAGATACCTGTGGAGTTAAATTAAAATTATCCCATTGGATGCAGTTGAGTCAACCGGAAAGAATGGTATTAGTTAATATGGCTTGTACGACGGCAGCAGAAGCCAAAATCTATCGAGATTTTCTGCAAAAATTAATCGCCGAAAAAACTGGCAATCCCCCGGAAGAACTAGCAATAGATCCGCATCCCGCTTGGCTAGATGATAGCCAGATTCCCGATACAGTCCGAGAAAAAGCTAGAGAATTCCCGATCGAAATTAGTTTAGAACAATGGCAAAAATTGCCACCATCCCAACGGTTTGCCCTGATTAAACTCAGTCGTCCGGGTCATGAAAATCTCAACTTCTATCCGGCACTGAAAGAGTTCCATATAGTCGATGCCTAACTCAAGAACCTATGCTATATTAAGTTTGTTTCTACCTTACTTTGGCGAGAAATTAGTATTTTATACCAGATCAATCTCGAATTAAAACGGGGGGAAATAGCGGCTGATAGCTGGTTTAATTAGTCCCAGCAAAGGTAAGATTTTCTGCCATGGCAAACCTTAACGGGACTTAATAAATAAATTGCAGGAACTCGCTGCTCTGGAACTTGGTCAATTCTCTTAATAAAAATGATAATTAATGAGCATATTCTTGGAAAATAATTATACAGTTTCCATCCAGTCAAAAACTTGATTCAATTGCGACAAATCGATTAAACCGTACTGCCATAAAACCATCGGCAAAGAACCCACCGATGCTTCACAGAGACGCAGGGCCATATCGAGGGAACGGGGGGAAATTGCTAATTTTTCCAAGAGAAAAAGGCGGAGTTGTTTTTGTTGATGAGCTTCCATGATTAGGGATCATTGGTAATGATAATCGGATTATTGAATAACTTATCCTCTATTAAAAAGAGATGCTTCCCTCACGGGGATCACCCAATTGGGTGATTTTGTCCACCAATCGGAATAATTTCAGAATTTATCCATAATATGTCCTACTATCCCGAAATTGCTAGTAGGGATATCAACACTTCCTTTACTTAGAAAAACGAGAAAGGGGAACTTTTGGGATAAGCTATTGATAACCTAGTTTTTGATCGAGTAGGAGAGAATTTCCCTCAATGAGTCATGTTCCTCAAGTTTCCGTGATTATTCCTTGCTATAATCAAGGTCGCTATCTTGATGATGCGATCGCATCTGTTTTAGAACAAACATACCAAAACTTTGAAATCCTTGTCATTGATGATGGATCCACAGAACCAGAAACCATCGAGATTTTACAAGATTATCAACAGCCAAAAACCCGGATCATCCGCACAGAAAATCAAGGGGTTGCCACAGCGAGAAATCTAGGAATTGCCCAAGGGCAAGGAACCTATATTCTTCCTCTTGATGCCGATGATAAAATTGCCGATTCCTATCTAGAAAAAGCGGTTACTTTGCTAGAAGGTAATGAGCAATTAGGTATAGTTTATTGCGAAGCGGAGTATTTTGGGGATAGACAAGGAATTTGGCCGCTGCCTGAGTATAAATTTCCCGATATATTAGTAGATAATATGATATTTTGCTCCGGTTTATTTCGGAAATCCGATTGGGAAACTGTGGGGGGCTATAATACTAATTTAATTTATGGTTGGGAAGATCACGATTTTTGGTTATCTCTGATCGAATTAGGTCGAGAAGTCTATAGCGGTAAGCGCTTGAGTGAGATACAGACCAAGCTTTGCCTAGCATGGTTTATAGCTCGTGACACTGTACCTCATACGACTGCACACCGCTATATCGTATCCCAGAAGTGTTATTTTTCTATCGACAAAAAGCTGATTCTATGAGTCGCTCAATGACCGCAGAACACTATATTTATTCCTACACCCAACTTTTTTATAATCATCCCCAACTTTACTCCCAAAATATCCAAGCCATTTTTGCTGCTTTAGTCACCTTAAGAGTCGATATATTCGCTCAGTTGGAACAGGCTAGAGAACGAATTAAACAATTAGAAATTCATGAACAAGAATTACAACAAGACTTGCAAAAAACCCAATTGGATTATCGAGAAGCTGACAGTAAA
Organism: Microcystis sp. M090S1; assembly: GCF_020246295.1. Lineage (NCBI taxonomy): Bacteria > Bacillati > Cyanobacteriota > Cyanophyceae > Chroococcales > Microcystaceae > Microcystis > Microcystis sp. M090S1. The sequence goes on from NZ_JADBTF010000320.1 coordinate 4,463, forward strand.
ATAGCCGCCATGGAAAAAAGTAAATTCTGGCAAATGAGAAGAGTTTGGATTAAAATGCAAAAATTGCTAGGTTTGCTGGAAAAAGACCCAATTTATTCCTAATGGAACTTCAACGCTAAACAAAGATCGAATCGATTATAATCATTACAGAGTAAGCACTTTACGATTTGACTTCTGGATCACGGTGTCAAGATTTAGATCGTCGATAATTCCTTGCCGGTTGGCGAGTCCTCCCTGTTTCATGGTTTCTTCTAGTTCGTTGCTTTGGGTTTCCCAGTATTGAGTGCATTTTAGTCGGTCTTTGGGGTTGTAGATTTTGGCATCGGGGAGGACAATGGGGAAGATGCGATCGGAGAAATCTCCATTTTTTGCGATCTCGATTAACTCGAACATACAGTTACAGGAAAATGGATAATACAATAGGAAAATCTTGGCCAAAGTAGCCACAAAAATTGATAAGTAGGGAGGCACAATTATTTGTAGGATGGGTTAGCGGTAGCGTAACATAATCGGGCGTTGGGTTTCATGCTTCAACCCAACCTACGTTCATCTTATATTTAATTCCACCCACCTACTTAATATCAAGGGGAGAACTGAAAAAAGCAATTTAGCCGCCGCTACAGCAATTCTGGCGGGGTTAGTATTAAGTAAGGAAATCATCAGAAGCTTATTAAGAGAAGAAATTATGGGCGAATCAGTCATTGATCAGGACATCCAAAAAAAAGGAAGACAATAAGAAGCGGTTGCTTTGATTCTACAACTACTTAACCGTCGTTGAGGTGAAATATCCTCAACTGTAAGCCAAAAAATCCAAGAACTATCTCTAGAACAATTCGCAACTTTAGGAGAAGCACTGCTCGATTTTACCAGCTTGACAGATCTGACCACTTGGTTAACAGAGATAGAAACTTAAATCCCCAGAAGATGTCTGCTCGTCCTGCGTTAAATTTTTAAATACTGGCTTTTTTTGTATTGATTTAACCATGGCTACCAGCGATATCTCCAATTCTACTCACTCATCCCCAAAACCCCTGCCAAAACTGGGACTTTTCACCATGTTTCGCTTAGGACTCTTTCAGATGGGACTAGGTATTATGTCCCTGCTGACTTTGGGGGTTCTCAATCGGATTATGATCGATGAGTTAAAAGTTTTACCCTTTCTCGCCGCAGCTGCGATCGCTATGCACCAGTTTGTTAGTCCGGCGCGCATCTGGTTTGGGCAAAGATCCGACGGTAAAACTATTTTAGGTCATCATCGCAGCGGTTATGTCTGGATTGGGGCGGCAGTTTTTACCGCTTTAGCTTTTATTGCTTTGCAAGTAGTCTGGCAATTGGGACTTAGTATTCAAACTTCGGGATGGAGTACCATTTCCTACGCCTGGATTGCCCTCTTAGCCTTAATTTTCGCCCTCTACGGACTCGCTTTAAGCGCCAGTTCCACCCCTTTTGCCGCCCTCTTGGTGGATGTGTCCGATGAAGATAATCGATCGCAATTAGTTGGTATAGTTTGGTCAATGCTGATGGTGGGAATCGTCGTCGGGGCGATCGTTAGTTCTCGTTTGCTGGATACTCCCAATATCTGCGGTACAAATATTTTGACCTATGATCCGACTCAATCAGCCCCTATAGCCAATATTCCGCAGCTAAAGGCGAATATTAACCCCGTGTTCACGATTATGCCCGCTATCGTTTTCGGTCTCTGTATTTTAGCGACTTTTGGCGTAGAAAAAAAATATTCTCGTTTTAGTAGTCGGTCCACTCTCGTGCAAAGAGAGGATCAAATTACCTTTAAAGATGCCCTACAAGTTCTCACCGCTAGTCGGCAAACCGGTTTATTTTTCACCTTTCTGCTGATGATGACTTTGAGTTTATTTATGCAGGATGCAATTATGGAACCCTTTGGCGGCGAGGTTTTTGGGATGTGTATCGCCCAAACCACCCAATTAAACGCTTTTTGGGGAACCGGAACCCTTTTTGGTATTGCCGCCACGGGATTTATGCTCATTCCCCGCATCGGTAAACAAAAAACTACTAAATATGGCTGTATTTTTGCAACAATTTGTTTTATTCTCTTGATTTTTGCCGGCTTTTCTGCTAATCAAAGTTTATTAAAATCAAGCTTGCTCTTTTTCGGTTTAGCTTCGGGAATGATTACCGCCGGGGCTACCAGTTTAATGTTAGATTTAACCGCTGCCGAAACCGCGGGAACTTTTATCGGCGCTTGGGGATTATCACAAGCGATCGCACGGGGATTGGCCACGGTTTTAGGGGGTACGATTTTAAATATCGGTAAAGTTGTCTTTTCTAGTCCGGTTTTAGCCTATGGCTTCGTTTTCCTCGTGCAAGCATTGGGAATGATCCTGGCAGTTTGGTTATTAAGTCGCGTCGATGTCAAGGAATTTAAGGAAAATGCCCGAGCAGCGATCGCAACAGTGATGAAAGGAGAGATCGACTAGCAAAAGCAAGCAAAAGTGAGATAACAGGAGAATTAGCCCGATCGGGGGAAGTTGGTTAGCAGCTTTTTTCCTATCCTAAAAGTAGAGAGGAAAACGAAAGAGGAGGCTAAAACGATGAAAAGGACTTTAATGATTACCCTAGGTTCCCTAGCCTCTTTACTGCTGATTAACCCCGTCGGTGCGGAAAATCCTCAACAGGTACAACAATTATTGAATACGCGGGAATGTCCGGGCTGTGATCTCCGCGGTGCAGATTTAAGGGGGGCGCATCTAATCGGTGCTGATTTGAGAAAAGCGAATTTACAGGGAGCTAATCTGGAGGAAGCTAACTTAGAGGGCGCAGATTTAACCGATGCCAATCTAGAAGGCGCAAATTTGACCGCAGCTTTTCTGACTAATGCCAGTTTGAATCAAGCTGATCTCGATGGAGTCAATTTCACCAGTGCCGTGATTTATGATGCCGATGTGACAGGTGCATCGATGGAGAGAATTAACTTGACAAATGCTCAGATTTATGGTACTGGCATCGCTGTGGGTGGTGGCAATCCCTAGATAGGGCGGGCTGAATGAATCTAAAAACCTGGCGTTGTCAAATTGAAAGATGCTCCGAATCAGCACCGGAACTGAAATTACTTTGATAGGAAAGATTACATGGCATCTTGACAATTAGTGTTTAATGAACGAATAGTGCCGATAGTTGGGCTTAAGTGGGGAACAAGAGTCGCTCGATTTAGCAGTGGAATTAGCCCTACAATCGGCGTAGGGCTAATTCATGAATTAGCCCTACAATCGGCGTTGTCAAATGGAAAGATGCTCCGAATCAGCACCGGAGCATTGCATCTTTCCTCTTCTGATCTGACAACGCCGAAAACCTTGTGGGGTGCGACTTTTAGACTTTTTTTATTAACGATCGCTTTTGATAATTTCCCCGATTGACTCTCATCGGGATTTTGGGACATCCGGCGCGAGAATCATCAATTGTCCCTCCTTATCCTCGCGAATGGCTAGAATCGCCGGACGTTCATTTTCTGCCGACTGAGGAGATAACCCGCGAAAAACATAGATCCAATTGTTATTTTGGATTAATAACCGCCAAACTCGCGGGGGATTGACTTTACTATCATTCGTTTCTTTTCCCCGCAGCTCTTCGAGTAATTTGGTCTCACCGATAATTCGATAACCCTTAAAAGAAGGATCGGTAAAAACATCATCAGGATTGCGACCGATCGCTATCTGTTTTTCTGGTAAAACTAAAGTGATAACTGGTAAGGTAGAACTATCATTAACTGCATCGCGACGGGCATCGATCGATCCCTGAATTCGAGCTAACCAAAAAAGAATAATTAATAGCCAAATAACAGCGATCAAATCTTTTCGGAGAGATTCGGGAATTCCCCGGACTGATAAACCTAGGAACTGAAATTTTTGATGAAATTTCCGTTGAGATTGACTGACAATTGAATAGGATGGCAGGGGAGACAAAATCCAGAGGGTAAATTGAATCGCGAAGGCAACGGCAACCAGTGCCAGAAACGTTCGCATCAACGCCCCGAAATCGCCACAGAAGACCTGTATCGGCACAAAAAGGAAGGAACGCAAGGGCAAGTCCAGACGGTTAATCTCAAGGCGAAACCAGCCGAAATAGGCCCACCGATAGATCTATCCCGTAAAATAGAGAAAAATCCCCAGCAAACCGAGAAGACTGGCGAAGGTTCCTAGTATCTGTGTTCCGGGAGGGGGAGAATTCGGAGCGCTCACGGCAAAATGTCCCTGATTGGCGTTTTCGATCGCTATCCTACTCGATCGATCGGGTTCTATCGCCAGTTCTTCGTATTTTATCAAGGAGAATAACCATGTCGATCGACGATCCCCGACAAGTTAGTTTTTTAATCGAGAAAATGGAAGCGAGTTTACCGATCCCCGTGCGTGCAACTCCCGAAACGTTAAAAATAGCTGAAACAAAAGGCGAGCGATACAAACCCGATCACCAGTTTTCGATCGATAAAATTTTCTACACTGGAGACGAGGGGGGAATTATTTGTTTCCTAAAAAATGAATCGGGAAAACAAACGGGTCTTATATGTTCTTTAACCCATCTACGGATCGATAACGATCATCCGTTAGCGGCGGATATTCAATCCTACCAGAAAAAGCGATCGATGCGGATCGCACTACAGGATGGCAAAACCGGAAAAGCCCTCCGTATTGCCAAACAAAACCGCCCGAAAAAAGGTTTCGGAAAGTAAAAATATATTGACAAAAACCGCAGGTTGGGTTACGAGTAGGGCTAACCCACCGAATCGAATTATATTCGGGGAATAGGAATTTGATTAGTTGTCTCCCTGGGATGTTATTCCTACGCAGGTTCCCTACAATGGTAGGTCGTTAGATTAGAAAAGTCCTAACATTTTGGACGGATTATCGGCTATTTTTCTTTTTTTGCCTTTTTACTCCGCCGAGAAGACCGAGCGAACCCAAGAGAACGATTCCGGGCAAGGTAGAGGATTCGGGAACCGGTTGGAAATCGAGGCTAAAGGTTCCCGATGGTAATAGCGGGGTACGACCGTTTGCGGTATTCGTATCCACGAAGCGAAAGGTAGCGGAATAGGTTCCTAACGGCGCGTTCCCATCTGTTGAAAACACGGGAGTGAAAGCGAACCAATCTCCTTGCCCGATAACATAAGTATCGTTGACCGCGTTAAACAAATTTATTCCCGAAGCGTCCGTTACCGTCAAACCGGGCGTGATATCGATTAATTGTAGGGCGATCGTCGCCTCGTCTCCCAACAAGTCCTTCCAGCGACCCTTTCCCGTATTATAAATTGCGTTCACGTAAGGATCGGCGAGATCGTCGGTTAAATGGGCGACCGGACGTATTTTCAAATCCGAATACATATGAGCGTCCGTTTTCTGGCTAATATTCTTTCCCGCAAAAACGCCGCTACCCGGAAACAGGGGGATCGGGGGTAGGTCGAACCGTGTTTCGGGCAATCGGTTATTGGTACTGGTCTCTACCACTGTCGGATTCGTTGCCTCCCCCGTGTAACTATAAATACCGATGGCGTGGAAATGACTGATCTCGACGGGTTCATGTTGATGCGGGAACAGAAGCGATAGTCTCCCGTAGTTCGGATTGGCCAGAGCTTTATAAGTCCCGCCGGCTAGAGTCGGGAGTCCGTCTATCCCGACCATAATATGATGATGACTACTATGGGATTGGGCGAGGCTCGCGGTCGAACTAAGAAAGACGGCGGAAATCGAGACGAAAAAGGCATTTAAAACCTTATTAGTCAAAATAAACATATATTTTGTCAGAGATTTTGTTATACCTATTGTAATAAAGACTTTTCTGGAATTCAACAGACAGCGTGTCGTAGACAGGTGGCGCGTCTCTCCATAACCGCATGAGTATCTAAAACTGCTTTTAACACTTAAAGATCCTCTGCCGTAAAATCTCCCCACGCTTCTCGTCGGGTTTTATCGATATCTTCAGCCGAGGGAGCCTGTCCTAAATCGGCGCATATACCCCATAAAGATGGACGGAGTTGATTAATTTCTGCCGATTCCGATGCCATTTCTGCGGTAATTTTTTCGATCAGTTGCCGTTTCTCGATCGAGGATAATTTTTCCACCCACCGCATTAGCTCTTGTAGAGTCATATTTCTATCGCCCACCGCGTGAAGGAGTAGCTTTATAAGTTTTAACATAAAGAGAAGATAAAACGCTTCTCCTTTGACAATCCCGACGCTAAAATATGGAAAAACCCCTCTAGAAAAAACCCCAGGGTGGGTTACTGCTACTCCTAACTCACCGCATCCAAGATTGAAAACAGAACCAACCCAATCCCGATCATTCAGGCAAGGTAAAGATGAAAAAACTCTACCCAATAATAACCGCAACTAGCCTAGTTTTTATCGCCTCTCTTGCTGGCTATCATCTACCGGCCACCGGCGATCGATCTCCCGTCAAGAAAATTCCCGTATTCATACCAGATGATACAAATGTATCTTTAAAAAATGGCACTTCTCTATCTGGGAGATTAATCAAGTTCGATTCCCAAGCAAAAACGATCGCTTTAGGGAGAGAATCAAAAACAAAAGAAGTGGCAATGAAAGAGATCAAACAGATAGAGTTTCAAGGCAAAGTAATTATCAGAGAAACCCGACCTTCTGTCATTAGTATAGAGCGGTTCCCCATACGACCAACACCTAATAGTGTCGAACAACAGAATAGAAAACGCTGGCAGGAACCCCTACAGAATTTCAAAATTGTTGATGTTAATAAAGGAAAAGCGGAAGTAACTTTAACCTCGCTGAAGCCCTTAGAATTGCGAGGAATCGAAGCCGTGGCGGTCAATAGTTCCTACGTTGTGGAGGAAATTAAATTCAACCCCTCGGACAAGATTCAGATTCAAGTAAACCCCCGTTAAAGTTCGCCAAGAAGAGGTCAATTATTTAGGTAATTAAGGAAGGCTTTGAATTGGAAAGTTGGCTGATGTATTGTTCGATTGTTTTTGGTGATAGTGGATCGTTTAAGGTCGGGTTAGCGAGGTCAAAGATGATGTCATTGATGAGATCTTCCTCATCTGTTTTATAGGCGATATCTTCTCTGCATTCGATGGCATCAGCCCAGTTTTCTAAGTCGGTGGCAGATAGAGCGTTATTGAGATAGCGATCGAGAATATCGATCAGATGCTCTTTTTTTAGGGTGATAATTGCTTCGCTACTGTCCCAAGGAAAGGTTTTTAGGATAGGGAGGATGGTTGATAGGGGTTGGTCAAAGTTGACTAGGGCGTTGAGGTATTCTTGTCTAGTTTTCATGGGGATTTTTGTTTGATGTGAACAATATGGCGTTGCTGAATTAAGCTATGAATCAGTAAGGAATAGGCACTTCTTGAAACTTCAGATAATGAATTAATAAACGAATAGAGTATCGGCTCTTCGGGAATTGTTATGCAAATAATTAACTTAAAATAAAATTCGATGAGAGCGCCTACGCTCAAAAGTATCTGA
>NZ_JADBTF010000321.1:0-33904 GCF_020246295.1 Microcystis sp. M090S1
ACCTTTTCTTTTATTCAGGAGTTTGAGGCTTTCACATATAGCGGTGTGCAGTCGTATGAGGTACAGTGTCACGAGCTATAAACCATGCTAGGCAAAGCTTGGTCTGTATCTCACTCAAGCGCTTACCGCTATAATGGTATTAATCCTAGTACCAAGAAAATCTTTCAGGATATTTCGGTTAGCTCTAGTGATGATTTAAGGATATTAGCCGAACAGATCAGAAATTATTTAAACGTTACTCTAGAAGAACAACTGACCTGGAATGATCAGGAAACTGCCTTAAAAAAATGGCGGAGTGCCGTGGAAAAAGCTGGTATTTTTATTTTTAAGCGTTCTTTTAAGCAGCGAGAAATTTCGGGATTTTGCTTGATAGATATTGAATTTCCGATCATCTGTCTTAATAATAGCACGGAAAAATCTAGACAAATATTTACCATTTTTCATGAATTAGCACATATTCTTTTGCAGACTAATGGAATTACTAAGTCTGACGATAGATATATTAATAGTTTGCAGGGAGAAAATAAATATATCGAGATATTTTGTAATAAATTTGCTGCGGAATTTTTGCTTCCTAATCATGTCTTTTCTGAGATAATTAGAGAAACAATAGTTAACGATAAAATTATCTCGAAAATTTCCAGTGATTATATAGCGGTGTGCAGTCGTATGAGGTACAGTGTCACGAGCTATAAACCATGCTAGGCAAAGCTTGGTCTGTATCTCACTCAAGCGCTTACCGCTATAAGGTTAGTCGAGAAGTAGTTTTACGAAAACTATTAGATAATAACTTGATTTCTCAGAAAGAATATACTCTTAAAGTAAACGAGTGGTACAGTGAGCAGGTGGGAAAAAGTCAGGACAAAAATCAAAAATCTGGAGGTGATTACTATGCTAATCAGGCGACATATTTGGGAGAAAATTACCTAAAACTTGTGTTCAATAAATACTATAGCGGTAAGCGCTTGAGTGAGATACAGACCAAGCTTTGCCTAGCATGGTTTATAGCTCGTGACACTGTACCTCATACGACTGCACACCGCTATATCAAGGCCAATACGATATTGAGCGCGTTGCTGATTATCTAAACATTAAAAAAGTTGCTACGGTGGAAAAACTTGAACAATATTTATTAGACAAAGGACTGTTTTGATGGTTTACATTTTTGACACAAGTAGTTTTAAGGTTTTAGGAAACTATTTTCCCAAAAGTTTTCCTACCGTTTGGCAAAAAATCGATTTGCTTGTTGTGTCATACTAAATCCGTTGAGTATAGGCTACTTATGAGGATAGGCAAAAGGCAAGAGGCAAAAGGCAAAAGGAGGAATAGATAATCAGTCTTTAATAACTGGATTTAGTATCAGAAGGTAGACTAAAATCAGTACGGGAAGTGGTTAGGCTTTTTCTGGAAAACTAATAACCATGTTCAGCCAGAAATTCTAGGCTAATCTCGGTGGGAGCGTGATAAGAGCGCATTCCTAGCAATTTTTCCACATATTTGCCTAAAATATCCCCTTCTAGATTCACCCAATCGCCTAATTTTAAATGGGAAAGATTGGTTTCGGCGTAGGTGTGGGGGATGACAGCCACTTTAAACCAGCTGCCGGAGGCATCGCAATCGGCCACGGTTAAACTAATGCCATTAACAGCTATACTGCCCTTACCGACGATATAACGAGCTATGTAGCTATTCCACTGGTCTTCTAGGGAACTAGGGGCAGCAAAGGTCATTTCCCAAGAATTAGCCACGATTATCGATTCGACTAAACAGCCAATACCGTCCACATGACCGGTGACAAAATGACCGCCGATTTTACTACCCACCCGCAAAGAGGTTTCTAGGTTAACGTTGGTTTCTGTTTTAATCCTTCGTCCTAAAGTAGTGCGCTGTAGGGTTTCCGGGGAAGCGGTGGCCAGAAAACCCTCTGAGAGAATTTCCTCGACTGTCAAACAAACCCCATCCACAGCCACACTATCACCAATCATTAAATCTTGGAGAATTGTATCAGAGGATACAGACAAATATAGTCTATCAGTATCCACGACCCGAATCGTTGCCAAGGCTTGAATTAATCCTGTAAACATCGGCTTTTTTCTCGACTATAAATCCTTATGAGTGAAAGATTGGGCATTTTCCCCAGAATAATCGGCGACAATATGACCATCTCCCACTAATTGGTATTTGTAGGTCACTAATCCCTCTAATCCCACCGGACCGCGGGGAGGCATTTTTTGGGTACTGATACCCACTTCGGCCCCAAAACCGTAACGGAAACCATCGGCAAATCGGGTGGAACAATTATGAAAAACTCCGGCGGCATCGACTCGATCGCTAAAGGTTTTGGCCGTGTTAAAATTTTCGCTGACAATGGCTTCCGTGTGTCGAGAACCGTAATAATTAATATGTTCGATTGCCGATTCTAGACTATCGACAATTTTAATTGACAGAATTAAATCACTATATTCGGTTTGCCAGTCTTCTTCTGTGGCCGATGGTACGTTAATAATCTGACGAGTTGCTTCATCTCCCAATAATTTAACCTTTTTTTCCTCTAATGCCTGGGCCACTGCGGGTAAAAATTGTCTAGCGATGTCTTGATGAACCAATAAAGTTTCAATGGTATTACAAGCGGCAGGATATTGGGTTTTACCATCAACGGTAATTCTAATTGCTTTGCTTAAATCGGCTTCTTTGTCGATGTAGAGATGACAGATACCATCGGCATGGCCGAGGACAGGAATGCGGGTATTATTTTGGATATAACGAACAAATTCGTTAGAACCTCTAGGAATAATTAAATCGATGTATTGATCAAGTTTTAATAGTTCCTGAATTTCTTCTCTTGTTGTTAACAATTGCACCGCTGCCGAATTAACTTTAGTTTGACTCAATGCCTGATGAATAATTGTTACTAAAGCTTGACAAGAACGGAGCGCCTCTTTCCCCCCTTTTAAAATAACGCCATTGCCGGATTTAATCGCTAAACTGGTAATTTGAATTAAAGCATCGGGACGAGCTTCAAAAATAACCCCTAAAACCCCTAAAGGACAGGTTATTCTCCGAAGAGTTAAACCTTGATCTAATTCCCGATTAATTTGTATAGTAGCTAAAGGATCTGCTAATTTAGCCAGATCTCGCACCCCGGCAATGGCGGCTTTTAATTTGCCAGGACTTAACTCTAATCGCGCACATAAAGCCGGAGATAATTCCATCGCCTTGGCTGTTTGAACATCGGCGATATTCGCTTCTAGTATCTTATCAGCATTGGCAGTCAAAGCCTCAGCAATAGCCTCTAAAGCTTCATTCCTTTCTTCGTTAGTCAGGATAGCCAGTTGACGACTCGCTTGACGGGTTTCTCTGGCGATTTCGGGGAGGGATAGAGAAGTTGTAACCATAGAAAATTAAACGTAATAACCACTATCTTGTTTATTTTATCTTATTTTTGATAAAGTTTCACGGTCATTAGACCTCTGGTAAAAATCAAAAATTGTTGTTAGGAGTCGGTAGTCAGGAGAATAAAGAATCAATAATAATCAATTAAATGGTCTATTTACAGATTTTATGGGTGCATCTCATTTTTGTAAATCTACTGAGTTGGGATTTTTAAGGGAAAACTCTCTGCTAAAATTGAGCGTCATTTCCGATTTTATCACTCAATCCAAACCTTTGGGGGGTTCTACCCCCCAAACCCCTAGGGTTGATTCATAGTAGGGTTGATTCATAGTAGGGTTGATTCAAGGTAGGGTTGATTCATGAATCAACCCTACCCAAACCCCGGAGCGCATTAGCTTTTCGGTGAGATGCTTACACGCAGCTGCTGACACATTTGTAATCATTTAAGAGTCACTGATAATTGCTGACTGTCGGTATTTCTGTAAGTGTGATACCATTTTTCTTTATTCGTGTCCCTCTCCCTTTCTGGGAGAGGGGTTCGGGGTGAGGGTAATTAACCATCTTTGCTATTACTTTAGAAAAATGGCATAAGATGCACCTGATTTTAGGCAATTTAATCCTTATTTTTGCTGGTTTTGAACCCTCAAAAATTAATTAGCCAAGAGGTTTATTGAAGGTTATCAACCCTTGTCATGATCATCATAAATCTAGTTAAATAGAAAAAATAGCCGAAATTAGTGATTTTTCTATCCTAGACCTGTAGAGACATTATAGTTAACATCCCTACAGTATCTAGACTATCTAGACCGGATTGGCAATCAGACAGTTAGATACCTCTTGACGCGCCCAATTATCGGCGGCTAAAATGTCATCTAGGCTAGGGGTAGAACTGTTATGAATTGTAAAGCGATCGCAAACTGTTTCAATCACCCGGGGAATATCTAAGAAGCTAATCTTTTCTTCTAAAAATAATGCTACTGCTTGTTCATTGGCCGCATTTAATACTGCTGGCATTGCCCCACCCGCACGGCCGGCCGCATAAGCTAACCCCATACAGGGATATTTTTGATGATCGGGTTCTTTGAAGGTTAAACTGCCAGCTTTAACTAAATTTAAAGGTTCCCAATCGGTATAAATTCTTTCAGGCCAAGACAAGGCATATAACAGGGGTAAACGCATATCAGGCCAGCCTAATTGGGCTAAAACCGAGGTATCCTGTAACTCAATTAAAGAGTGAATAATACTTTGGGGATGAATAACAATATCGATCGCATTATAATCGACACCAAATAGATAATGAGCTTCGATAACTTCTAGACCTTTATTCATTAAAGTAGCCGAATCGATGGTGATTTTTCTGCCCATCGACCAGTTAGGATGTTTGAGGGCATCAGCTACGGTTACTTGCGGCAATTTTTCCACCGGTAAATCCCGAAAAGCACCCCCAGAAGCGGTGAGAATAATCTTTTTTAATCCCCCAGTGGGAACTCCCTGTAAACATTGAAAAATAGCTGAATGTTCCGAGTCAGCAGGTAATAATTTAACCCGGTGTTTTTCCACTAAAGGCAGCACCACCGGACCGCCAGCAATCAGGGTTTCTTTATTAGCGAGAGCGATATCTTTACCAGCAGTAATAGCGGCAATCGTCGGCAGCAATCCCGCACAACCGACAATTCCCGTGACGACGCTTTCGGAATCGCCATAACGGGCCACTTCGATTACTCCTTCCTTTCCTGCTAGGATAATCGGGGTGTAGTCAAGGTCGGAAATTAGGCTTTTCAGGTCTTCTAGTTGACTTTCGTTATTAATCGCCACGATTTGCGGGCGAAATTGCCGAATTTGCTCCGATAGTAGTTGAATATTATTACCCGTGGCTAATCCCACCACTTGAAACTTATCGGGATGATCGGTGACAATATCGAGAGTTTGAGTACCGATCGAGCCAGTAGAGCCTAAAATCGAGATTTTTTTCATTAGAAACTTAATATAATTTGGGGATTAAGTAGGTGGGTGGAATTAAATATAAGATGAACGTAGGTTGGGTTGAAGCATGAAACCCAACGCCCGCATAGTTTAAGCTACCGCTAACCCATCCTAGAAATAATTGTGCCTCCCTACTTAGCTTTTAATATACGTTCTCTGGGGTCTTTCCGGCACGTCAGCGTAAATATTAAACATTTGTTAAAAAAGTTGCTATTTTGACTTTTTTGTGCTATTGCTTAGAAAAAGTCAGCGATAGAGATGGTGAGAGAGAAGAAATCCCATAGAAAGGTCAATGGATTAGGCAGTCTAGCGGGAGGTCTGGTTTGCTGTCAGATTTGGGTTAAGTCGGAGAAAAAATAACCGAACTTAAACATAAGTTCGGCTAGATTCAATTTAACAACTGGACAAAACTAACTTTCTGTCGTGACTGCTGTGGTGGGAGGCAACTTAATATTAGTAGCTAATCCCAGAATTTGCAGCAGACGAATGGTCATCCAAGTCAGATCAACCTCCCACCATTGTAGGCCATGACGGGCAGAATACTGATAGGCATGGTGATTATTGTGCCAACCTTCACCGAAAGTTAAGAGGGCAACCCACCAACAATTTTTAGAATTATCGTGGGATTCATGGCTAACATAACCGAATTTGTGGGTGGCGCTGTTGACAAACCAAGTAGAGTGGAAAACTAAGACCAAGCGCACAAAAATTCCCCAAATTACAAACGGCCAACCACCCATAGCATAGAGAATTAAACCTAAAACAATTTGGATAGGAACAAAATAATTTTGACAGAATTTATAGAAAGGATCGTCGGCGATATCCTGGGTAAAACGAGCAATTTCTTCGTCGGCAGGAATTTCGTGCAACATCCAACCCATGTGACTCCACCAGAAACCTTTATTAGAATCGTGGGGATCGGGAGCAGTATCAGAATATTTATGATGAAGACGATGTAAACCTATCCATGCGATCGCACCCCCCTGACAAGCGAGAGTCCCGCACAAAACCAGAAAGTATTCTAACCATTTGGGAGTCTTAAAACTCCGATGGGAAACTAAACGATGGAAACCGAGGGTAATTCCTAAACCCCCAGTAATCCAATAGAGAATCAATGTCACTCCCACAGCACCCCAGCTAAAATTGCTAGGCAAGAAGGCTAAAAGAGCCACTAAGTGGATAAAAGCCATGTAGATGAGAGTCACCCAGTCAATGGGCAGTTTTTCGGAAGTCGCAACAGTCATTGAATAACCCAAAGGGAAACAACAGGAGACAGAGCATCATTGTCTTATCTGTCTCGATTTGACACAGGGGAAACTTTGACGCTTAATAAATAGTAACAAATATCACAGTCTATTGTTTGATGGATATCCCCTCTCCACTCCACAGGGCAGAAAAGGCCCTACTCCCCATCTTTTAGCAAATTGACCCACAGGTCAAGGAAAATCTCGCTAAAATCCTATTGGGAAAGTATGGCGAAGCGATTGATTTCCCTAAGTGAGGGTTTTTATCGGCAATGCTATCGGACGGGAAAGCCGCAGTCAATACAGCCTAATCTCTTCTAGAAACAGTAAATAAGGTGATTGATAGATAAAAAAAGACAAATAAGTCCCAAATATCTGTTTTATCCGATCATAACTTTATATTTAGCCAGATTACATCGAACTCAATGACTCTTGACTTACCTAAACAAATACTTCAGACTAATCATCCTCACCCCGTGGCGATCAGCGAAATTGTCTCGATAGCGATCGAAGCTCTCTGGAGCAATAAACTGCGGACTTTGTTAACCATGTTAGGGGTGATTATTGGCATTGCCTCCGTGATTGCTCTCACCTCCGTAGGCCAAGGAGTACAAAAAGCCACCGAACAAAAAATTCAATCTCTAGGTACTAATGTTTTACAAATTTTACCAGGAGAAGCCAGAACCGGGGGTATTAGTCTCGGCCGCGGTTCCAGTAGTACCTTAATCTGGGAAGATGCCAAAGTTATTCAAAATCAAGTTCCAGGTGTACAGGTGGTCTCCGCCTATCTGCAGCGTCCAGCGCCAGTGGTAGCAGGCGAGGTCAATCATGCCACTAATGTGGTGGGCATCGATCTTAACTACATGAAAGCGAGAAATACAGAACTCAGCCAAGGTCGATTTTTTACCGAGGAAGAAATGGAACAGGCGACACCAGTGGCGATTTTAGGCTCGACTCTGTTAACAGAACTGTTTGGCGATGATACTAATCCGATCGGCAAAAAGCTTTGGATTGAAAGAAAAAATAGTTACGAAATTATTGGGGTATTTGAGCCAAAAGGTGCCGAAGGTTCGATCGATCGCGACGATCAGGTCTTTATTCCTCTGAGCAATATGTCTTCTCGTCTGGTGGGCAATAATTCTTTAAGTGGTAAGGCTGTTAACGGCATTTATGTCAAAGTTGACCAGCAAGATCAGATGAAAAATGCCGAGTATCAAATTACTAATCTTTTGCGACAGCGCCACAATCTCGCCGCTTCTCAAACCGATGATTTTAGCATTAGAAACCAAACAGATGTGGTCAAAACCTTGACCACGGTAGTGGGTTTGTTTACAGTGATGCTAGTGGCGATCGCTGGCATTTCCTTAGTAGTCGGTGGTATTGGCATCGCTAATATCATGTTAGTTTCCGTGGTGGAACGCACCAGGGAAATCGGGATTCGCAAAGCTGTGGGGGCCACCCGTTCGGCAATCCTCCAGCAGTTTTTAGCGGAATCGGTGATGATTTCCCTGACTGGCGGCGGCATCGGTGTATTATTGGGAATTTTAGTGGCCTTCTGTAGCGCCCAGATTTTCCGATTTCCCTTTGTCTTGTCAGGTTGGTCGATAATCAGTGGATTTGGTTTATCTTTTATCGTTGGTTTGTCAGCAGGAGTAATTCCCGCCCGTTCTGCCGCTCATTTAGACCCGATTACCGCTTTACGACGGGATTGAGGCCATTACACCCTAAAAAACGATTAAGCCATCTTGAAGACGGATCACCCGCCTGGTTTGGGCAGCTACATCGGGATCGTGGGTGACAATCACAATCGTGATTCCCTGTTGATTGAGTTCGGTTAGTAAATCCATCAGTTCTTGGGAAGTTTGTGTATCTAAGGCCCCCGTCGGCTCATCGGCCAACACCAGAGCCGGTCGATTAACTAGGGCCCGGGCGATGGCGACCCGCTGTTGTTGTCCCCCGGAAAGTTGGCTAGGCCGATTGTGGAGATAATTAGTCAACCCAACTCTAGCTAAAGCTTGCATCGCTCTTTGACGACGCTTTGGCTTGGGAACATTGGCATAGACCATCGGCAACATGACATTTTCTAGGGCAGTGGAGCGGGACAATAAATTAAATTGTTGGAAGACAAAGCCAATCCTCTGATTGCGAATATAGGCCAGTTGGTTATCGTCCAAGTTCTTTAAGTTTCTGCCTTCTAAAATATATTGTCCCCCCGTCGGGCGATCGAGGCAGCCGATAATATTCATCAAGGTTGATTTCCCGGAACCCGAAGCTCCCATAATGGATATGTATTCCCCTGACCGAATTTCCAGATCTATGCCCCGAAGAACAGGAATTTTCACTTCCCCTAGAGAGTAAATTTTTGTAATCGTCTGCAAGAAAATCATTGTTTTTACCACGGGTGTTTTGGGATAATTTTGCCCTAAAAATTAGGTTAAGCAGTGGAATGTCAAAAATGGCACTATGTTAACAAATATGAAGTAAATTTTTTAGTGCTGGTTGACTATCAACGGCTATTTTTATCGGTAAGTTCCAACCATGTCCACATTTAAAGATGAATGTATCCGATTTTGTCTAATTTCTGAGAGTTATCTCAACTAGGCACTTGATTAAAACCCTTTTTTTGCTCAAGAGAGGAAATTATTAAGAAATAAAAAATATCTGGAATCACCAGCAAATAGTGAGAATAGAATGAAGGGATTAAATAGTAAATATCTGGAGAAATCAATCAATGTTATCACCAAGACATCCTCACCCCCCCGCTGCCCCGCAAAGCCCTCCTCCTAGTGTACCTCAAGGTCATCCTCACCCCGCGCATCAAGGGTTCCGACCAGGTGGACCCCAGAACAATCCTCCGGGGACACCGCAGCCCTTTGCCCCGACTGGAGCTGCCCCAGCCAATCTACCGCGTCTAACAGAACAAGATCAAGAACTCTTAAAACAATTACTCGGTAATGATGAACAGGCCCAAGCTTTAGGGGGAATCAGGAAGGCCATCCACCTTTCCCCCCCGAAGGTTTCCCGGAAGGCCATCCACCTTTCCCCCCCGAAGGTTTCCCGGAAGGCCATCCACCCTTTCCTCATAATGGTTTTTCCCAAGGTTTTGCCGATAGTTTACCAGCACTAGCACCAGAATCCCCCCCTTCCGAAAGGAAACTAATTCCCTTTCCATCCCATCCTCCCCATTCTCAAAAAGGCAACCCACCACCACCGCCAAGGGCAGATGAAAAAGGATTTCTGCTCGGACCAATTAGCTTTTCTTGGCAACCAGGGGAACTGATCTTTATTATTGGCGGCAATGGCAGCGGCAAGTCAACTTTAGCTAAACTAATTACAGGACTATACCCACCCCTATCGGGAGCAATTTATCTCAATGGTAAACGTATTACTCAAGATAACGTGGAGTGGTATCGTCAACATTTCTCGGCAATTTTCTCTGATTTTTACTTATTCGATAGTTTTCTCGGTTTTGATCGTCCCAATCTCGATCAAGAGGTAGAAAATTATCTGATGCAACTGCAATTAGCCCATAAAGTCACGGTCAAAAATGGAGTTTTATCCACCACAGAACTATCTCAAGGACAAAGGAAACGACTGGCTTTATTAACAGCCTATTTAGAGGATCGTCCTATCTATGTGTTTGATGAATGGGCCGCCGACCAAGAACCCCGTTTTAGGGAACTATTCTATAAACAGATACTGCTACAACTGAAAGAAAGAGGAAAAATAGTTATTGTTATTAGCCATGATGAGCGCTATTTTCATCTAGCCGATCACATTATTAAGCTCGATTATGGTGCCGTGGAATCGGAACAGACTGTTCAACCATCAGGTTCTCTCTAAATTAACTCGCCAGTTTCTTACTCACTATGTCAGACAGTTCCTCCTTCCAAAAAGTTAACAAACAGCCCGCAATTAGCTGGGCATTGGGATTACTAACTTTATTTTTAGCCATTGCTGGTATTGTTCTCGCCTATCGTCAGTTTGGGCATACCCCCCACCAGGGTAGTTCCCGTCCGCTGCCTGTAGCCGTGGAAAAGACGGATCTAACGATCATCGTTTCCGCTAATGGCACTGTGGAACCGGAAAAAGTGGTTAATGTTAGCCCTAAAACAGCAGGAATTTTGAAGAAACTGCTAGTAGATGAGGGTTATACCGTCAAAAAAGGACAGATAATTGCTAAAATGGACGATTCTGATTGGCAGGGTCAATTATTAGAATCCCAGGGCAAACTAGCGGCAGCCCAAGCTAATCTCCGCAAACTAATCGCTGGTAATCGTCCCCAAGAAATCGCTCAGGCCCGAGCAAAACTGGAAGAACTAGAAGCCAACCTACAAAAACTGATGGCCGGTAATCGTTCTCAGGAAATTGCCCAAGAAAAAGCTCGTTTAGAAGGTTTAAAAGCCATTTTCAAAAAATCTGATGATGAATATCGTCGCAATCAGCTACTTTTCAACGAAGGAGCCATATCTCAACAGACTTTAAACGAAAAACTGGCAACTAGGGATAGCGCCCAGGCTGCCGTGATTGAATCCCAAGAAAAGCTATCTCTCCTTAAAGAAGGAACTCGCTCGGAAGAAATTGCTCAAGCAAAGGCGGAAGTGAGAAATCAACAACAGGTCTTAGACCTTCTCCAAGCAGGAACAAGACAGGAGGAAATCGAGCAAGCACGGGCGGAGGTGACTACTGCTCAGGGTTCTCTACAAAATGTCAAAACTCAGATTGAGGATACCATCATTAAAGCACCCTTTGACGGGGTGGTTACTTTTGTCTACGCTGAACCGGGGGCCTTTGTGGCTCCTACTACGACCGGCAGTTCCGTATCTTCGGCCACTTCTTCCTCGATTTTATCCCTGGTTTCACAAAATGAAGTGGTCAGCAATGTAGCAGAAAAAAACATTGATAAGATCCGGGTTGGGCAAAAGGTGACGATTACAGCCGATGCTTATCCCGATAAAATCTTCCATGGACGAGTCTCTCTGATTGCCACCCAGGCAACGGTAGAACAAAATGTCACCAGCTTTGAAGTGAAAGTGACCCTAGAAGAAAAGGCGGCCAGGGAATTAAAAGCGGGAATGAATGTTTCTACGGATTTCCAAGTCGGCCAACTGAAAAACGCTTTAACCGTGCCAACTATTGCCGTTACCCGTCAGAACGAGCAAACTGGTGTTTTTGTCGGCGCACCTAACCAACCCCCCCGATTTGTCCCCATTACCACTGGCGTTACTATCGGCAATCGTACCGAAGTCAAAAGCGGACTCGATGGCTCCGAACATATCTTAATTAATCCACCCTCGGACACCCGACCACCCCAAGGTTTTTCTTGGCAAAGTCTCTTTGGTGGCCGGGGGAATGAACCTGCTGCTGGTGGCCCTCCCCCCGGCGCCCCACCACAGGGAGCCTCACCCCCCCCCGGCGGGCCGCTCTAATCATTCCTATCGTCAACCTTGGCAACTGTTTTAAGGGGAAGGATTGGCGTTGTATGATCAGTAGGCTTTGTAAATGCAATACAGATCACAGTCTATTGTTTGATGGATATTCCCTCTCTACTCCACAGGGCAGAAAAGGCCCTACTCCCCATCTTTTCGGAAATTGACGCACAGGTCAAGGAAAATCTCCGTCGAGTCCTCGGTGCTTTCCGTGCAAACCGCGTCGGGGTGCATCATTTTGCTAGTGTTAGTGGTTATGGTCATGATGACTTGGGACGGGATACTTTAGATCAAGTGTTCGCCCAAGCCCTAGGGGCCGAAAAGGCAGCGGTGCGAGTACAATTTGTTTCAGGAACCCATGCGATCGCCTGTGCCTTGTATGGGGTTCTTCGACCGGGGGATGAGATGTTAGCGGTAGCCGGTGCGCCCTACGATACCCTAGAGGAAGTAATTGGAATTAGGGGCAGTGGTCAAGGCTCTTTAAAGGATTTTGGCGTTAGTTATCGCCAATTAGAGCTAGATTCTACTGGTGCGATCGATTGGTTGGCCTTGGACACAGCAGTGAAACCCCAAACCCGTTTAGTACATATTCAAAGATCCTGCGGTTATTCCTGGCGATCGAGTTTGTCTATTGACGAAATCGAGAGAATTGTCCGTATAGTTAAACAACAAAACCCGAATACGGTCTGTTTTGTCGATAATTGCTATGGAGAATTTATCAACACCCAAGAACCCACCGACGTGGGGGCAGATCTGATGGCCGGTTCTCTAATCAAAAACCCCGGAGGTACAATCGTCACGGCCGGGGGATACATAGCAGGTAAAGCGGAATTAGTGGAAATGGCCTGCTATCGTCTGACAGCACCGGGGATCGGTAGCGAGGGAGGGGCAACTTTTGACCAAAATCGTCTTCTTTATCAGGGATTGTTTCTAGCGCCGCAAATGGTGGGAGAAGCGATGAAAGGCAGTCATTTAATCGCCTATGTGGGCGATAAGTTGGGTTATCCGGTCAATCCGGCTCCTTTTGCGCCTCGACGCGATATTATTCAAGCGATTAAACTCGGTTCCCCCGATAAGCTGATTGCCTTCTGTAAAGCCATTCAAGCCTATTCTCCCATCGGTTCCTACTTGGATCCCATTCCTGCCCAAATGCCGGGCTATGAGAGCCAAGTAGTGATGGCTGGTGGCACGTTTATCGATGGTAGCACCTCGGAATTCTCCGCCGATGGACCCTTACGGGAACCCTATATCGTTTTTTGTCAGGGGGGAACCCATTGGACCCATATTTCTCTAGCTTTAGAACAAGCGATCGCTGCTTTGTTGAATGGTTCCCCTAACCTTTCTTCTCTCCCTTAGTTAAAATCCTAACTTCCTGTCTTTGTGGTTAACAAAAAGTAAAACGTAGGGTGCGTTAGACAGCCAAAATTGCTGCTGTGACTGGAGGGTAACAATCCCTCGTAACGCCCCACCTATCATCGACTGTGATTGTGTGATGTATGATTGAAGTAACGCACCACCTATCATCAACTAAGTAGCCGGTTACAATTAAAGATAAAATACAAAGAACCAGAAGCTTGTCCCACTATCTAAAAATTAATTGAGATTACTTACTTATAATAACAGTGGTACGATAAAACCGATCAAATATCTAAGGAGTTGTCATGAATTACAATCGCAATATAATACCATTAATGGCGGGGGGAATTTTAATATTAGCTTTTACTACCATACTGCGCCCTTTTGCCGTTATTGATACTGGCGAACGCGGCGTTGTCATGTACTTTGGCAAAGTGCAAAAACAAATCCTCGATGAAGGAATTCATCCCGTTATACCGATTGTCACCAAGATCAAGCCCATCAACGTTCGAGTCCAAACAACGGAAGTAAAGGCAAAAGGATCTTCCAAAGATTTGCAAGATGTGGAAACAACTATTATCGTTAACTGGCACATCGACCCCGACAAAGTCAATCAGATTTATCAACAAGTTGGGGATATCAATGAGATTGTCTCTGGTATTATCAACCCAGCAGTATCGGAAATTGTCAAAGCGGCAACAGCACAACGTCCCGTACAAAATATCTTGCAAGAGCGAGGAGAACTCAAACGTGAAATTGACACTTCCCTCGCCCAAAGATTAAGACGTTATGGGATAATTATCAATGATGTATCTCTCGTTAATTTTGGTTTTTCTGAAGAGTTTAACGCAGCGATTGAAGCCAAACAAGTAGCGGAACAAAAGGCACAAGAAGCTGCTTTTCGCGCACAACAAGCAGCACAGGAAGCGAAAGCGGAAATCAACCGCGCGAAGGGACAGGCAGAAGCTCAAAAACTATTGCGCCAAAACCTAACAGCAGAAATTTTACAACAACGAGCAATCGAAAAGTGGGATGGACGTTTTCCTGTCGTCATGACTGGTTCAGGCTCCCTTCCCCTGATTAACATCGATTCCAATTTATTATCATCTCAAAAAGAGTAAATAACTTTAGTTCGCGTTAAAGAGATTTTGCCATGACTTCCACGAAAGAATAAGTCCGACCGGCCACGGTAAAATTTCCCACAAGAACTGCTGGGGCCGCATCTTAACTTTGTAGAAATATCGACAATCGGGAATTATCAGTGACTCTTAAATTATTCCCAATATATGAACAACCACAGGTGTGCATCGTAGATTGACAAAAATGAGATGCACTCAATGCTCGAACTTGTCTAACTCGATGCCAGACGGGAAAATAAGCACAAATTTAACTATACTCATTACAATATAAATATCAACGACCACGATAAAAAAACTCTTATGCGGGTAACTCTAAAATCGGCCTTGAGTGACAGTCATATCGATGCTAATCAAAACAGCAGTCAACGTCAACTGATGCTCTCGATCGCCGCCACCAGTGAACAGATCAACACAAATTTACCGATTAATCTTTGTTTAGTTCTCGATCATAGCGGTTCTATGCAGGGAAAACCGCTAGAAACGGTCAAAAAAGCGGCCTTCAGTTTAATAGAATCCCTCGGGGTTAACGATCGTCTCTCGGTAATAGCTTTCGATCATCGCGCCAAAGTTATTCTTCCCTCCCAATCGCGACAGGATGATCTGACCTTAATTCGCTCAAAAATTCAACAATTACAAGCGGGAGGAGGTACGGCGATCGATGAAGGGATAAAATTAGGTATTCAAGAAAGTTCTACCGGCAGCAAAGGTTATGTGTCTCATATTTTTCTGCTTACCGATGGTGAAAATGAACACGGAAATAATCAACGCTGTTTAAAATTAGCCGAAGTGGCGGCCGAGTACGGTATCACCTTAAATACCTTCGGTTTTGGCGATCATTGGAATCAAGATATCCTAGAAAAAATTGCCGATATCGCTGGCGGAAGTTTATCTTATATCGAAAGACCCGAACAGGCTTTAATTGAATTTACTCGTCTATTTAACCGTTTGCAATCTGTCCGGTTAACTAACGCTTTCCTGCAATTAGAATTAGATGCTCGGACTCATTTAGCGGAGTTAAAACCCATTGCCCAAGTTGCCCCAGAAACTATAGAAATGAGCCTACAAAAAGAGGGCAATTTTTACATCACCCGTTTGGGTGATTTAATGATAGATGAAGAAAAAATTATCCTCCTCAATCTCTATATCGACCAAATTCCCCCCGGTACTCATACCATAGCTAAGGTGAAGATTCGCTACGATGATCCCGCTTCTGGTCAAAAAGGGCTAGAAACTGCGACTGTTAGCCTTGATATCGCCTCCCAAGCTATCTATCAATCCCAATTAAACGAGCAAGTTCAGAAATCGACTCTGACTTTAGCCAAATATCGTCAAACCCAAATCGCTGAAGAAAAATTAAAACAGGGCGATCGAGCAGCCGCCGCCACCATGCTACAAACCGCCGCCAAAACCGCCTTACAATTGGGAGAAAAAAACGCCGCCACTGTCCTCCAAACTAATGCCACCCGTTTACAGGTGGGAGAAGAATTGAGCGAGGGAGATTTAAAGAAAACCCGCATTATTGCTAAAACAAGACTACAAACCGATGGAGAGACAGGAAAATGATTAAAATTCGCCCCTTGCCCCTAGGAATTTTTCTGGTGACAATGTTCGCTCTTCCCCCTGTTATTTTACCCCCCTTAGTCAACGCTATTCCCATCGAACAAATACCGAAACTAAATCCGCACGGGGGATTATGGGTCAGCGATCGAGCTAATATTTTAAGTCGGGCGGGTGTTACGCAAATTTCCGGTGACATAGCCAAATTAGAGGTAGAAACCGGCGCAGAAATTGCTGTTGTCACCGTCCCCGATACCTTACCCTATCCTACCCCCAAAGCCTACGCCACAGCCCTATTTAATCGTTGGAAAATCGGCAAAAAATCGCAAGATAACGGGGTTTTAATCCTCGTTTCCCTCAAGGATAGACGGGTAGAAATCGAGACCGGTTATGGAGTCCAAAGATTTTTACCCGATGCTCAGGTCAAGGATATTATCTACACCTACATGATTCCTAGCTTCAAAACGGGAAACTACGAAGAAGGTATTCGAGCAGGTGTAACAGTTGTGAGCGGGTTTCTCCGTAGTGCTTATGGGTTGCGACAAACTGAATTTAAGCCTCAAATCGCAATGTCCATTCTTCATCTTGTTTTGGCTATCCTGATGGTGGGAGTGTCTTTTCCCTTGATGTTAATTCTATATTTTGTTTATTTTCGTTGTGCCGTTGGTGGCAATGGTCGAGGTGGCCGCAGTGGTGGCAGCAACGGCAATAGCGACTATTGCGGTTATGATGGTGGTGGTTATGGTGGTGGCGGTTATGATGGTGGTGATTTCGGCGGTGGCAGTAGCGGTGGGGGTGGCGGCGGCGGTGATTGGTAGAGTTGACACTCCCTCCCATGAGCGCTTCGGGGAGTGTCAATAGAGGCTTTGGCTACCAGTTCCGTTCTGTTAAACTTACTCAAATCTACTCATGAGCAAATTTGACGTTAACTTCCTGCTTCACTGTAGTAGTGTCGGCACTATCTACTCTACAAGCTGACACGGTGGAACTCACCGCCAAAGAAGCTAGATTTAGACTAGCGTTCAAGTCTCGACCGCAAACTACATGGCATTGCTCACACTCAAAAACTCTTTCAGTTAAAGATAGAGACTCTTTTTTGTACCCACAATTGGAACAGGTTTTACTGCTAGGAAACCACCTATCGGCTATGATTAATTCCGAACCATACAACTGAGTTTTATAATCAAGTTGTCTTCGGAACTCGTAAAAACCCATATCCTGAACGGCTTTAGCTAATTTGTGATTAGCCATCATCCCAGACACATTTAAATCCTCAATTACTATCTGGCCGTGGTTCTTGGCTAAATAAGTGGTGAGTTTATGTAACGTATCTTTACGGATATTAGCTATTTTAAAATGAAGTTTAGCTATTTGCCGTTGGGCTTTGTTCCAATTATTTGAACCTTTTACCTTATGTCGGTTCAAGTATTGAAGTCTGGCTAATTGTTTTTCGTATTTACGATAACTTTTAGAGCCTTCAAACGTTTCACCTGTCGATAAAGTAGCCAAAGATTTAATTCCTAGATCACAACCAACTACATCATAAGTTTTATTGGTTGTTTGCTGTTCAACTTCCATCTTAAAACTAATAAACCACCTATTAGCTTTTTTACTAATAGTAACAGATTTTGGCTGGTATCCATCAGGTAGCCGCTCGTAAGTTTTTAACCAACCAATCACAGGAACTTTTATCTTTTGATGGGCAATTTTAATGCTCCCATCTAAAGTGAAACTATCCTGTTTACCTTTCTTCTTGAAATTTGGTGGTTTAGCTATCTTCTTGAAGCATCTTTTCCAAGCATCAGATAAAGCTCTTAACGCCCATTGGGGGGCGCATTTAGACACTTGGTAATACCAATCATGCTCTGATTTTACCAATGCTACCAACCATTGATGAAGGTCAATAGCCGTAGGAAACTTGATTTTTTCATCAGGGTTAGCTTGATTATGGTCTAAAATTTGCTTGGTTAAAGCCAAACCCCAATTCCAAGCATGACGTGCGGTTCCTGCGTGTTGGGCTAATAATGAGCGTTGTTGATTATTTAGTTTTAACTCAGTCTTGAATCCTAGTAGCAACGTCTCTTAACTCCTCTACGATTTTTCTATTTTTATGGTTTCTAGAGCCATACAATCTAGCGGAAAATACCGTAATGATTTCTAAGACATCTGGCGCTAAATCCTCCTCAAATGTACTGTCTTCAGTTCGATTGATAATGACAACTTCAGTTCCGAATTGCTCACACAGACTAAAGATTAGTTCACTACCAAATCTAAGTAATCTATCCTTATGAGTTAAGACCAATCTCTCTACTTTACTATCAACAATCAACCGAATTAATCGCTTTAATCCTTTTTTGTTGTAGTTAAGTCCTGAACCTAAGTCGTCTATAATTTCAACTTGCCAACCGTTTTGAGCGCAAAACAGTTCGACAACTTCTTTTTGACGTTCTAAATCTTTCTTTTGGTCATGACTAGAAACACAACAATAGCCAACAGTATAGGAAAGATTCTCTTTTACTCCAAGCAACTGAGAAATTGTATAACGACGATGCCCATTAGCAGTCCGTTCTGGAATTAGTTTACCTTCAGACTCCCAACGCCTTAACGTCGATACGCTTACACCTTTCAATTTAGCGGCTTCCGATATGGTTAACTTACTCATAAAGCTATTATAGCATAAGTCATGAGTAATTTTGGATAGTATTAGTTAGGTTTTTGGTTTCTGTGATTAACCCTTGCCGTTATCTCCTCAAACAACAGTATTAACTCGCCGTCGGCGATCGAGCCATTGTTGTAAAATAATCGCCGCCGCTTCCCGATCGATCGCTCCCTTATCCCAAGAGGAAAACTGTTTTTTGGCTTTTAAGAATTCTTCCGCCTCTAGGGACGTGCAACGCTCATCAATGTATTCGAGGGGCAAATCTAAGGCGATCGCTAGTTTCTGGGCGTATTTTTGCACCTGTTGGGCCTGAAATCCTAACTCTCCGGCCATGGTATAGGGCAGTCCCGCCACCAAAATCTTAATATTTCTTTCCTTGACAATTGCCTCAAACTGTGATATTTCTGCAACAAAAGAAGAACGGATAATCGTGGTTAAACCGGTGGCGATTAAACCTGTACCGTCACATCCTGCCACTCCTACCCGTTTTTTGCCGATATCTAAGCCGAGGGCGGCGACTCTTTCCATCACACTGGATGCCCCTGATCGGGGGGTTCCGAGGGCGGTTTGACCGGGGGAAGTTCCCCCGGACTGTCGAGGGGGTCCAGGGGGGGATTATTGGGCCATTTTAACCAAGACATCCGACTAGGGATAGGAGTTCGCGGCACCGGTTGTAAACCCTGCAGCATTTCTGCGAGGGCGGAATTTTCTGGCTTAGTTTCGCGGATTTTGTGCCATACCGAGCGCGACATCATCAGGGTGTGGGAACTGCGGATCGCTCCCAATTGTTCCAGATATTCCCGTCTTTCGTGCTGATAATCGGCAGATATCAACTCTAGCGAGCGAGGGGGATACTTGCGAGTGATCTGGGCCATCTGGATTAATAACTTAGGATAGAGCCAAGTGTAGGCGGGATGGACAATTAATTTCGCTTGATGGGGTCGCTCATCCCGATTAGATAGAATTAATTCAAAATAACCGATCGCCGCTTTTCGTTGCGGTTCAAAAACGTAACCGCGACTAATTTGCGGACTGCCGCACCAACTTTGACAGCGATAGAGCAAACTATCAACTAAACTGATTTTAAAATCCTGGATATGGCGATCAAATACCTGACGCAGTAGCGGCGGCATAGACACACAATCTAACTGATAAAGCAATTGAGCGTCAGCATTGCTCACGGGCAGTAAATTCGGTAAATCTGGCTCTTGTTTCGCCAATTCCTGTAATAATTGCGGCGGTAAAGACCAATAGGTTAATTCCGCCAAAGGCTGAAAACCGTGTTGCCGGAAAAGTGCCAAACTGTCCTTTTGATTGATATTAACCTCTAACACCCAGGTGCGCGCTTCCCAAACCGTTTCTAGACAATAACGCAGTAATTGCGCCCCGATGCCCTTGGGTTCGCTTAAAGACTCCGCCGGATGCACCCGCACCTGTTCCACCCGCCAAGTGCTGCGACTACTATTAAAAGGGGTGACTTGGATTGCCCCGCGAATTTTCCTTTCTTCTCCCCGATTGGCCATGGACTCAGCCACATAGACATGAAAACGGTGTTGGAGAGGATTAGGAAAAAGACTGAGAATTTTAAACAACCCAAACCAAGGCCGCACCTGTTGCACCTGCGTGCGGAAATTTTGGGCGCGACGATCAATATCCTCATCGAAGTCATCCAGGGTTAAAGCTTCAATGTCTTCCAAATCCCGATATTGTACGGGACGGATCGGGCGATCGCTAAAATCGTCCCCTTGGGGAACAGGAGAAGTGGTCATGGCTCTGGGGTAAATATCGTCTATGCACCTATCTTACAGCAGAATCTAGAGGCACTTCCCCACCAATAACAATTTCTGAGGGATCATAGGGGACCACCACAGAAAGAACACCTCGATCGGTAGCTGGGGTTTTCTGTCCAAATTTCCGATCATGACAATTCGATGCTACAATAACGTACGGTTAATCAGTCCGAATTTGCAGTAAAAGTCTTTGAGTCAATCTGTAGATACCACTAACACCCTAGACACTCTAGCTCAAGAACTAGCCGCCATTCAGCAGACCGGTTCTAAGCGCGTCGCTTTATTGGGTTCCCGTCACGTTCCCATCACGCACCAGCAATTGATCGAAATGATGGCCTATGCCCTCGTGCTGGCGGGCAATCGGATTATGACCTCCGGGGCGACGGGAACCAATTCCGCCGTCATTAAGGGGGCAATGCGGGCAGATCCTAATCTGTTAACCGTGATCTTACCCCAAAGTCTCGATCGCCAGCCCCTGGAATCCCAAGAACAACTCCAGCAGGTTATCCATCTGGTGGAATGTCCCGAAAATGACCATCTATCCCTAGGGGAAGCCAGCAGCCTCTGTAATCGCGAGATTATCAATCGTTGTCAACAGTTAATCTGTTTTGCTTTCCACGACAGTCAGACCCTTTTGCAAACCTGCGCGGAAGCGGAAGATCAACGCAAGCTAGTTACCCTATTTTATTTTGACTAAATTCAGCGATGAATCTCTCCGTCAGTGCCATTCTTCTCTATTCGATAGTGGCTGCCGCTATCTCTGTCTATCTACCTTTTCTGCTGGTCGCTTACGCTAGGGCTAAGGTGGGTTACAATACCTCCGCCCCCCGGGCAATGTTCGACCAACTCCCAGACTACGCTAAACGAGCAACTTGGGCCCATCAAAATGGTTTTGAAACCTTTATGATCTATAGTGCCGCCGCTCTCATGGCCTACGTTACAGGAGTCTCCTCATCCCTGGCCGCTACCTGTGCGATCGCTTTCGTGATCCTCCGGCTTTTATTTTCCCTTTTTTATATCACTAATGTCCCGATCGCTCGTTCCCTGATGTTCGGTCTCGGCTCTCTCTGTACCTATACTCTCTTTGGGTTGAGTTTAATCAAGATTCAGTAGAATTCCCCAAACCAGATGCAGGAGAGTCGAAAAATGCTATAGTTCGGGAGCGGTCAAGAAGTTGCTTAACCCGAACTAAAGTTAATTCTGTTACTGATAAACCGGTAATTTGGGATTATCTACTGATAACAAACCAGTTAAAAGTGAGGCGGGTTTTTTACTGTAGGGCCAGGCAAAAGCATGACGAAAAGCCGCATCTTGACAAGCTTGTAATTGTCGGAAATCGATCACGTCCAGGGTGAGTAAATTTTCGTACTCGAAGGGCAGCCGGACATTGTGTAAACCGGCATTATCGGTACAGATAGCAATATCAACCCCCGCTTCAAAACAGCGATCGAAGACTATCTTTAATTGCGATAAACTTTCGAGGGTGCCAGTTTTTAAATAGGTGGTGGGACAGACTTCTAAACATTGATGACGACGGGCAACTTCCGGCAGCAATTCCGGATATTGTAGGGGAATTTGAATACCGTGACCAATTCTTTGCAGATAGGGCAGTAATTGGGGATAACAACCGTCCTTTGTTTCGTAAAGATGGCCGGTGGTATTTAAACCCTCTTCCCTGGCATAACTGTATAAACCAGCAAATTCCTCTAGTCGAGTTTGGTAGTGGGAATCACCCCCAGCAATATCGATCGCACAGACGTATTCTTTCATCTCTAGGGCCAGATCAACGATCGCTTTGTTGACTTCGGAGGGAAGTCGCGAGTGCATACAGAGAATTTGACTGGTAATAATCGGATATTCGCTCATTTTCGAGGCTTGACCGACGATCTCGACAATCGATCGCATTTGCTCGATTCGCTCTGTTTGGTTCAAATGTTCGTCGGTGCGATAGTAGGGAGTATAGCGCAATTCTAAATAGGCAAGATTCTCGAAGATGTAAGCGCCGCGAATCAGACGATAGATAAAATAGGGCAAAGTTTGGGCGGTTTGAACACTTTCGACTAGGGTATGTAATTCCAAATACTCATCTAAACTATTGCGTTCACGGGTGTAAAATTCCTCAAAAGCGGGGTATTCCTGGAATTTGGCCGCTAAATCCCGCTCATGTCTGTGAAAGTAGCGCCAGAGAATTCTCGGTACTACCGATCCCCCTAAATGCCGATGCAAATCTGCGTATAAAGCCACAACTCCGATGCTCCTTAGTCTCTCAAATGTTCCTTAAATATAACGAAGTTTTACAATTGTTTGACAATCGTTCCCAAATAGTATCAGTACATATCCAGTGATCGGTTGGGTGTTGGGGAGCGGGGAGATAGTGAACAGTCGCTAGTACAAGGCTCAGATCTGATCACCGATCACTGATTCAAGGCTGACAGCTAGAATAAGGTCATTAAACCTAAATAAAGCTTTAGGGAATAGAGGGGTGACAACATATACAATGATTGGGGTTTATCCTCAAGCAACCCTAAGCCTATGCCACGCCGTGATGACTTACAGAAAATCCTAATCTTGGGCGCTGGCCCGATTGTCATCGGACAAGCCTGTGAATTCGACTATTCGGGAACTCAAGCCTGTAAAGCCCTACGAGAAGAAGGTTATGAGGTAATTTTAGTCAATTCTAACCCCGCCTCGATCATGACCGATCCAGAAATGGCTGATCGCACCTACATTGAACCAATTCTGCCGGAAATTGTCGAGAAAATTATCGCCAAAGAACGTCCCGATGCCATTCTACCGACTATGGGCGGTCAAACTGCCCTCAATACTGCCGTAGCTTTGGCCAAAAGCGGCGTTTTAGAAAAATATAACGTGGAACTGATCGGGGCAAAACTTCCCGCTATTGAAAAAGCCGAAGATAGGGAACTATTCAAAAAAGCAATGGAGAAAATCGGTGTTCCCGTCTGTCCTTCGGGGATTGCCAACAATTTAGAGGAGGCAAAAGCGATCGGTCATCAGATCGGTTCCTATCCTCTCATTATCCGGCCGGCCTTCACTTTAGGCGGAACGGGGGGCGGTATTGCCTATAACCAAGAAGAATTTGAACCGATGGCCCAGTATGGTCTAGATTGTTCGCCTACATCGCAAATTCTCGTCGAAAAATCTCTAATTGGCTGGAAAGAATACGAATTAGAGGTAATGCGCGATCTAGCCGATAACGTGGTGATCATCTGTTCGATCGAAAACTTTGACCCGATGGGAGTCCATACCGGCGACTCGATTACGGTTGCGCCCGCCCAAACCCTGACCGATAAAGAATACCAACGCCTCCGGGACTATTCTAAGGCAATTATTCGGGAAATTGGCGTAGAAACCGGCGGATCGAACATCCAATTCTCCGTTAATCCCACTAACGGCGACGTAATCGTGATTGAGATGAATCCCCGGGTATCGCGTTCTTCGGCCCTAGCATCGAAAGCCACGGGATTCCCGATCGCTAAATTTGCCGCTAAACTAGCAGTAGGCTACACTTTAGACGAAATTCCCAACGATATCACCAAAAAAACCCCGGCTTCCTTTGAACCGACTATCGATTACGTCGTCACCAAAATTCCTCGCTTTGCCTTCGAGAAATTCCCCGGCTCCCAACCGATTCTAACCACCCAGATGAAATCCGTCGGGGAAGCCATGGCTATCGGTCGAACTTTCCAAGAATCCTTTCAAAAAGCACTTCGATCCCTAGAAACGGGACGTTTTGGCTTTGGTTGCGATAAAGTCGAAACTCTCCCCCCCCTCTCGGAAGTCCGGGCCGGTTTGCGGACACCTAACCCCGAACGAGTTTATAGTATCTATCATGCTTTTAAATTGGGCATGAATGGGGAGGAAATCCACGAACTAACCGGGATTGATCCCTGGTTCCTCGATAAATTGGCCGATTTGATGGAAACTGAGAAGTTTCTCAAACGAACTCCCCTGAAAAGTCTCGGCAAAGAGGACCTATTCGCTATTAAACAACAGGGATTTAGCGATCGCCAAATCGCCTTCGCCACCAACAGCAGCGAGGACGAAGTGAGAAGTTATCGCAAGGGTTTAGGTATTGTTCCCGTTTATAAAATGGTGGACACCTGCGCGGCGGAATTTGAGGCCCTGACACCCTACTATTATTCCACCTACGAACAGGTAGAATCGGAAG
This sequence comes from Microcystis sp. M090S1, assembly GCF_020246295.1. Classification (NCBI taxonomy): domain Bacteria; kingdom Bacillati; phylum Cyanobacteriota; class Cyanophyceae; order Chroococcales; family Microcystaceae; genus Microcystis; species Microcystis sp. M090S1. Next base: position 24,740 of record NZ_JADBTF010000321.1, read on the forward strand.
TTTTACCCTCCGATAAACGCAAAGTGATGATCCTCGGTGGTGGACCCAATCGCATCGGCCAGGGGATAGAATTTGACTACTGTTGTTGTCATGCCGCTTTTTCCCTCAGTCAAGCCGGTTTTGAGACGATTATGGTCAACTCTAACCCGGAAACCGTCTCCACCGATTACGATACCAGCGATCGCCTTTACTTTGAACCCCTGACCAAAGAGGATGTCTTAAATATCATCGAAGCGGAACAACCAGAGGGTTTAATTATTCAATTCGGTGGGCAAACTCCCTTAAAACTGGCGGTTCCCCTGCAAAAATATTTAGAATCGCCTAATTGTCCCGTAAATACCAAAATTTGGGGAACTTCACCCGATTCGATCGATACCGCCGAAGATCGGGAACGTTTTGAACAAATCCTCCGAGAATTAGATATCCGACAACCCCTCAACGGTATTGCCCGCAATTTCCAAGAATCCCAAGCAGTGGCTCAACGCATCGGTTATCCTGTAGTAGTACGTCCGTCCTACGTTTTGGGCGGTCGGGCGATGGAAATCGTCTATTCCGATAGCGAATTGGAACGCTATATGAAGTATGCGGTACAGATAGAACCGGATCACCCGATTTTAATCGATAAATTCCTCGAAAATGCCATCGAAGTGGATGTGGATGCCCTGTCAGATGCCACGGGAACAGTAGTTATCGGGGGATTAATGGAACATATCGAACAAGCGGGCGTACATTCGGGCGATTCTGCCTGTTCTATCCCCCATACGTCCCTGAGTGCCTCGGTTTTAACCACAATTCGACAATGGACGGTGGAACTAGCGAAAGCTTTAAAAGTAATCGGTTTGATGAATATCCAGTATGCGGTACAGGGGGAGACAGTTTATATCTTAGAAGCGAATCCCCGCGCTAGTCGTACTGTTCCCTACGTTTCCAAAGCAACGGGAGTTCCTTTAGCAAAAGTTGCCTCCCTCGTCATGTCGGGCAAAACCCTAGCAGAATTGGGTATCATCAGCGAAGCAATTCCCCGTCATATTGCCGTAAAAGAAGCGGTTTTACCCTTCCAGAAGTTCCCCGGTGCTGATACTCTCCTAGGACCAGAAATGCGTTCTACAGGGGAAGTAATGGGGATTGACAGCGATTTTGGCAAAGCTTTCGCTAAAGCGGAAATGGCCGCCGGCGTGATTTTAGCCACCAGTGGGACGGTTTTTGTCTCGATGAACGATCGCGATAAAACCCCCATGGTTCCCGTGGTTAAGGATCTGCAATCCCTCGGTTTTCGCGTTGTCGCCACTTCGGGAACTCGTGAAGTTTTGTTAGAAAACGGTTGCGAAAATATCGATTTAGTGCTAAAGATTCACGAAGGTCGTCCCCACGTTGTCGATTGGATCAAAAATGACTGGATTCAGTTTATTGTCAATACTCCCAGTGGTGAAGAATCCCAAAACGATGGCCGAAAAATTCGCCGTACTGCCCTCGATTATAAGTTACCAATTATCACCACTATCGCCGGGGCAAAAGCGACAGTAGCGGCCTTAAAATCCCTGCAATCGCAACCTTTAGAGGTGAAAGCTTTACAGGATTATCTCGCCTAATTTCAGTTATCAGTTATCAGTTATCAGTTATCAGTTATCAGTTATCAGTTAGAAAGGGGATATAGGGATTTAGGGAAATTTCAGCCAAATGCCCCACTACCCCACTACCCCATCACCCGACACCCCACTTCCTAATTCCCATGACCGATACTCTAAACGATTATAAAAACCTAATTAGTGAACTGATTAACCGTTATAAAAACCGCATCGATTTCCTGACAATTCGTCTGGAAGAAGCGCGGGGGACAAATATTCTACTGCGTTCCGAACGAGTGGAAACCCTCAGCGAAGGTATTGCTATCGGTGGTCAGGTACGCGCTTGTTATAAAGGAGGTTGGGGATTTGCCAGCTTTAATCAATTATCCAGTTTACAGGAACGATTAGAAGATGCGATCGCTGCTGCCCGTTTAATTGGGGAAGAAGAAACCCTGATTGCTCCAGTAGAACCTGTAATTATCTCCTGTGAATTGCCTTTAACAGGAACAGATCCCCGTTTAGTACCATTAGCCGATAAAAAAGCCCTCTGCGATCGCTATAATAATTTATTGCGTCAACACAATCCCAGTATTGCCACCACTTCCGTCCGTTACAGCGATAGCAGTCAACATATTCTTTTAGGCACTTCTGACGGGACTTTAATCGAACAAAAATGGTCGGACTTAGAAATGCGTTTTTCGGCCACCGCTAGGGATGGGGACAGCGTACAAACGGGCCGGGAAACCACGGGATCCCGAAAAGCTTTCGAGGATCTGGTCAATTTAGAAGAACAGGTGCAAGGGTCGGCTAAACGGGCCGTACAAGCCCTAGTTTTGCCCCCTGTCAAGGGCGATACCTACACCGTCGTCATCGATCCCATTTTAACCGGTCTGTTCGTCCATGAGGCTTTTGGCCACCTTTCCGAGGCAGATATGTTATACGAAAATCCCGACCTTTTGGAAGTGATGAGTATGGGCAAACGTTTTGGACCAGATAACCTGCAAATCTTTGACGGGGCCTATCCGGAAGGTCATCGGGGCAGTTATTTTTATGACGATGAGGGAACCCCCGCAACCACGACTCAGTTAATTAAAGATGGGGTTTTGGTGGGAAGATTGCATTCACGGGAAACGGCGGGCAAATTAGGCGAAAAACCGACAGGTAACGCCCGTTGTCTCAATTATCATTATCCGCCCATTGTCCGCATGACCAACACTTGGATTGAACGGGGAACCACTCCCGTTAAAGAGTTATTTTCGGGGATAAAAACGGGAGTTTATGCCCAAAATTGGCAGGGAGGCATGACTAACGGCGAAATGTTCACTTTTAGCGCCGGGGAAGCTTGGATGATTCGCGATGGAGAAATTGCTGAACCCGTTAAAGATGTGACTCTCTCCGGTAATGTCTTTAAAACCCTAGGCAATATTGAGGCAATTGCTGATGATTTCTACTGGGATGAGTCGGGAGGCTGCGGAAAAGGGGGTCAAAGTGGTTTACCCGTCGGCTGCGGTGGCCCCAGTCTCCGTATCCGCGATGTGGTCGTGGGGGGAGAAGCAGATATTTAGTGAACAGTCAACAGTAAACAGTAAACAGCTTCTGAGGGCAAGAGGCTCCAAGAAAGAATCTGGCAATTCTCCTACCTAAAAAGAAGGTTAGAAACTTAATAAGTAGGGAGGCACAATTATTTGTAGGATGGGTTAGCGGTAGCGTAACATAATCGGGCGTTGGGTTTCATGCTTCAACCCAACCTACGTTCATCTTATATTTAATTCCACCCACCTACTTAACCGTTCAGGGGGGGACGAAATCTGGTAATCTGAGAGACATCGATGAAAAGTACCTACGGTCGATACCAACAATTAAGGCTGACTCTGCTGCCCCAAGAGAGTCCTTCCACAGAGTCAAGACCACTGGCTACTTGACCCGCTCTGAACGGTTACTAAGTAGGTAGTTGGAATTAGATATAAGATGGATAGCCTTGAAAGGCTTGCTGTGACTCAATTCCCCAGAAAATTAATTGCACCTACCTACTTATATTGTTTTTCTCTGACAGCCATGACTACCCTGCCTGATTTTAGTGCCTACGGTTATCAAGTTACTGAGCAACTCAATCAGAATCTTCAAGGAGGTATAATTACCTATAAGGCTCTTGAAATCGCCAACGAAAAGCCAGTGGTGATTAAACAGTTTCGCTTTGCTACTAGGAGTGATTGGGATAGTTACAAGGCAATTGAAAGAGAAATTGAGGTTTTACAAGGGTTAAATCATCCTGGTATTCCCCGATATTTGGCGCAATTTGATCCAAGTAATGGTTTATGTTTAGTCCAGGAATATAAAGAGGCTCAACCTTTATCAAAACTTCGTGGTTTTAGTCCTGAAGAGATCAAAAGTATTGCCACACAAGTCTTAGAAATTTTGATTTATTTGCAAAAGAGAAAGCCAAGCATTTTCCACCGCGATATTAAACCAGAAAATGTTTTAGTTGATGAGATTTCTTCTGTGTCGTCTCTTGCAGATGGGGGAGAGATCAAAGCTTATTTAATTGATTTTGGCTTGGCGAGAATTGGCAATAGTACAATGGCTTTGAGCAGTCTGATAGGGGGTACACTTGGATTTATGCCTCCCGAACAAGTCCATAATCAAAAATTAACTAAAGCTTCTGATTTATATGGATTAGGAGCGACCTTAATCTGTTTAATCACTCAAACTAAATCGGCTGATATTGGTACTTTGGTTGATTTTTCTACTAACAAAATTACTTTCAAAGACAAAGTATCTAAGTTTAGTTTAGGGTTTATTCAATGGTTAGAAAAAATGGTTGAGCCTAATCCAGCTAACCGTTACCAAAATGCCCGGTTAGCTTTGGAAGCGTTAAAATCTCTAGATTTAATCCGCATTCCAGAGGTTAGTTTAGATAAATTAGAATTAGATTTTGTGGCCAATTCCGTTGGTCAAGAACTGAGCAAAACTATCACAGTTACTAATACTATTCCTGATACTATGCTACAAGGAGAATGGTCAGTTTCTCCTCATCCTAAAGATCCGCCGCATACTCCCGATAGTCACAGTTGGATTAGTTTTTCGCCACGAAAATTTGAGAGTAATCAGGTTAATTGTTTGCTTAGGGTTGATACCAGCAAGTTAAAAGCCAATAAAAATTATGAAAGGGAGATTGTTTTAAACAGTAATGCAAGACAGGAAAAGTATTATTTAAAAGTTAAGGTTAAAACTGCCCCCCTCCAACCCAATGTTTCTCTTCCGCCTTATGGGTTTATATTAGCTTTTGGTTTAGTTTTAGCGCTCATTTCAGGTATTGGGTTACAGGTTGGGCTGTTGGAAAATGTGATTGGCAGGTGGATTGCCGTGGGGATTTTCACGGCGATTGCCCTGGGGATTTACTCGTCAAAGAATAGGCATTGGTTCGATGATCCGCTTTTGAGGTTCCTGCTTTTTGTTGTGAGTGGAGGAGTGTTGGTGGCGATTGGCTGGATGATTGTAGTGGTGACAATAGGCGCGTTGTCGTGGTTGCTGGGGGGTGAGGACTTGGCGTACTTGATGGAGCGTGTGCCGGAGCATTTTGGGAGAACGCCCATTTTACTGGCGATTTCACTGGGGTTTGGCGTGGTGCTGGCGATTAGCTGGGCGATTGGAAGAGCAATTAGGGCAATTCCCTGGAATGGGGGGCGGGCTATCGCTTTGTCTGTTTTGACGGCAGCTACAGGTATTTTAACAGGAATTGGTGCAGTAATTGGCTTTAATTCTTATCTGCTTGCTGGTTTAACTGCTGCTGCTTTACCCCTAGCAGGAATGTTAATTTATCCACCGTTGAAACTGGTAAGATTAAAAGCCCAACACCGCCGCCAAGAATCCCAGAATTTGATTGAACCGTAGATTTTTCCCAACCTGCTTTTTCCCAATCCTCTGCGTCAATTGCTGGTATCAATCGCAGGTGCTTCTCATCCATGCCGAAAAATGGTATTAGATTACCAGATTTCGTTTCCCCTGAACGGTTACGAAACTTAAGTACATCACAACCTTTAGCTTAACAAATTAGGGGGTGCATCTCAATTTTTGGGCGCACGCAGTTCGATAAACTCATTGTAGGGGCGAATTGCCTTCGCCCTGACAGCCGCAGTCTATCTCATCTTCTCGTCACTGTCTTCAATTTCTTGCTCATCTTGATTGATTTCTTCTTTAAATCCCCGTAAAGTTTTTCCCAAAGCTGCCCCAAATTCGGGTATTTTTTTCGGCCCAAATATCAGGAGAACAACTACAGCAATAATGACTATTTCTGGCCAACCTAATCCAAACATAATCTTGAAAGTAAAAAGTAAAAAAAGAGAAAGGAGTCAGAATTCAGGAGTCGGAAACTTAACGGTGATAACTGATAACTGATAACTGATAACTGATAACTGACTCTACGCTGCCACTTCAGCGCGTTTATAAGCTTCGTCGAGGACTTCTGAGAGAGTCGGATGGGTGTGGATGCGGAAAGCGAGTTCATGGACAGATTTACGTTCAGCGATCGCATTGGCCGCTTCTTGAATTAAATCCGATGCGTGGATACCGATAATATGAACACCGAGTAATTCGCCCGTATCCTGACGATAAACGACTTTAGCGATGCCTTCCGTTTCTCCTTCCGCTAAAGCCTTGGAATTTCCCTTAAAATAGGTCTTGACAGAAGCGACCTTATACCCTTCTTCCTGTGCCAAAGCTTCTGCTTGCGGTTCCGTTAAACCCACATAACTAATTTCGGGGTGGGTAAAAGCGGCGGCGGGAATACTGCGATAATCGATGGTTTTTGGGCGATTACAGATATTTTCAATGGCTATTACCCCTTGACCCGAAGCAGCGTGAGCTAACATCATTTTACCTGTAGCATCGCCCACAGCCCAGAGATGGGGAATCGGTTCACCGTCCTGAATTACCTGCATTTTGTCATTAACGGCAATAAAACCGCGTTTATCCAGTTCTACCCCGACAAATTCCAGTCCGAGATTCTTGGTCGCCGGGATTCTTCCTGTAGCGACTAAACAAGCATCTACTTCTAAAATTTCGATCGCTTCTTTGCTTTTTGCGTCCACCAGTTCAATGGCCACAGGATTCCCCGGTTTAATACTTTTTGCCAAAACTCCCACATAAGTCTCGATGTCTCTAGGTTTAATCAGAACTCTTTCCGCGATTTTCGAGATTTCTGGGTCAAATCCCGGCATGAGACTATCTAAAGCTTCGATCATCGTCACTTCACAACCCAAAGCGGTGTATATATCCGAAAATTCCAGACCGATATAACCACTACCGATAATTGCGATCCACTTGGGTAAAGTTTCTAATCTAACGGCCTCATCGCTGGTAAAAACCGTTTTATGATCGATCTCGATCCCCGGTGGGACAAAGGGAACCGACCCCGGACAGAGCATAATATCCTTAGCGGTGTAGATTTTTTCGCCACTATCCCCGATGACGCTAACTTTTTGCGGGCCGGCGATTTTTCCCCAACCGTGGATAGTATCAACCTTGAGACGTTTAAGACTATTAGTGAGATCGCCTCTAATTTTACTGACAAGGTTGTTAGCATGATTAGCAATTGTCGGACGGTCAAAATTAACGCCACCGATGGCAATACCTAAACTTTTCAGATGGTCACTATCGGCTAATTCTCGCACTCGTCCCGAGGCTGCCAGTAAAGCTTTAGAAGGAATACAACCGCGATTGACACAGGTTCCTCCCATATCTTTGGCTTCGATAATAGCCGTTTTTAGCCCACATTTGACCGCGTGTAGGGCTGCTCCGTGGCCACCAACTCCAGCACCGATAATAATTAAATCGTAGTCGAATTCACTCATAGTCTCTCTGACTCTCAAAGTTAGCATTATCCCATTTTACGATCCACTGTGATCAAGCGGTGCTATCCCGGTCAAAAACTGGAGCCAGTTTTTAGCCATCAGGCTCTTGTGCATTGAAACTGGCTATTGGCAATTTTAGGACAAGACGCTACTAGACCTCTGGTAAAAATCAAAAATTGTTGTTGGGTTTAGGAGCCGGTCGTCAGTAGTCAGTAGTCAGGAGAATTAAGAATGAATAATAATGGTCTATTCACAGATTTTATGCAATTTAATCCTTATTTTTGCCGTTTTTGCATCCTCAAAAATTAATTAGGGTTTGCTGAATCAAAATATGAATACTAATCGTGCATTGTATCCATAAGTTAGTCTAGTGCTAGATTGGAAAAATTAGACCTGCTGCCAATACTTTGCCAGATGAAGGAACCATCTTTCTCCTACCATAATTTAGGCTCGAAACCAGAATCATTAATGATTTCTACCGTTTCTCCCGATGGTTTAATCACAAATAAACCTTGTTTATAGGCATAACGATCTACTCCTTCATCTATTTCTATTCCTGCCACTGCACCATAAGCTTGATAGTTTTTATAATGGGGAAATGCTTCTTTAAATCGACTTAATTTTTCTAAAAACTCGTTGACATCATCTTTCGATAAACGAGACTTACATTCTACTAAAACTACCTCGGTTTCATCGACGGCTAAAATATCAATCTCCATGGCTATTCCTTGCCGTTTTACCCTGGCACGACTGTAGGTTTCTTTGACATCGATACCTTTGCCACGAAATAGGCTAATAACAGCAGGTTCGACTAATTCCTCGACAAATCTTCCCCAGCGAGTGGTTAAACTATCCACAGCACGACTGGTATTGGCCACTGTTTTCTCTAGCTCGGCTAAACGGCGATCGGCTTCAGCAGCCCGGCGATCGGCTTCGGCCTTAGCTTCAGCGGCCCGGCGATCAGCTTCGGCATCCCGGCGATCGGCTTCGGCCTTAGCTTCAGCGGCCCGGCGATCGTATTCTTGGCGTGATTGTTCAAACTTTTCGTTAGTTTTCTCAAAAAGTTTATAGATATCTTCGATGGTAATCGGTTGAGACATGGTTATTTGTTTTAATCTTTCTTATTTCACTTCTTACTATAATTGTACTACCAAAGTACAAGTCATTTTGGGGACGGGTGTTAATTCAGCAAGTCAATGATTACAGCGTTTCTCCTCAAGATCAAGTATGACGAGATTGGATATCGACCAGCTACTGTTCCCCAGTTCCGGCGTTCCCTAAAACCAGAGACTTCCCACCTCACCATGAAGATAGCTGCTCTCGATCAAAAACAACCCCTAACCTCTCGGCTAGGAGTTATGGATCAAGGTAGTTGTTTGCTCAAAATTAAAGATAGAGTTGAGTTGAAAAACTAGGCAAGAGGATCTACACCCATGTCCACTACAGCATTGCGTAAAACGGTGATTTGTTGGCTAAAGTCCAGTCTTTGGAGAGCGGTGAGGACGATATTCACCTCGCGAGTCATTTTGTAGTTAGCGGGGACGGGAACCACAGTTCCTTCCTTGATCATCGAAAATTTTGGGTCTGAAACCCCGTCGTTCTACGACGGCTTTACTGTTAAATATTAGCACATTTACGAAATATATGCTAAAATGTGAGACATGGAAAAAGCCTATTCGTTTCGATTTTACCCCACACCCGAACAAGAGTCGCTATTGCGGCGCACTTTGGGCTGTGTAAGATTAGTTTAC
>NZ_JADBTF010000322.1:0-5883 GCF_020246295.1 Microcystis sp. M090S1
GGGAAATTTCAGCCAAATTCTCCACTTCCCCTCTTCCCCACTTCCCCACTTCCCCACTTCCCCACTTCCCCACTTCCCCACTCCCCCATCACCCCACACCCCACACCCCACACCCCACACCCAATACCCAATACCTGATAACTGATACCTGATAACTGATACCTGATAACTGATAACTGATAACTGATAACTGAATCAATGCGTTATCGACGATTTGGCCGTACTAATTGGCAATTTTCGCTGTTTTCCCTGGGGACAATGCGCTGTTTGTCCTCAGAGTCGGTGTTTACCGCAACAGTTGATCGCGCCCTAGAATTGGGGATTAATCACCTAGAAACGGCCAGAGGTTACGGTAATAGCGAAGTTTTTCTCGGTCGCTACCTGCAGCGTCAAGGGGTGCGGGAGCGGGTTTATCTGACTACGAAATTGGTCCCCACTCCCGATCGCCAAACTATGGAAAAAGCGATCGCCGAATCCCTAGAACGATTACAATTAAATTACCTCGATTGTCTAGCAATTCACGGTATTAACACCCGCGAGCATTTAAACTGGATTAAAGACCCGCAAGGCTGCATGAAAGCCGTTTTTATGGCCCAAGAAGCTGGAAAAATCGGTCATATTGGCTTTTCTACCCATGCACCCCTAGAAATTATTCTGGAGACGATCAATACAGATTTCTTCGCTTTTGTCAATATCCATTACTATTTTTTTTGGCAAAGACAGCAACCGGCGATCGCTTTAGCCCAGGCAAAGGACATGGGTGTGTTTATTATTTCCCCTGCTGATAAGGGAGGTGGTCTCCACAGACCTCCCAAGAAGCTAGAGGAATTATGCGCTCCTTTTTCACCCTTAGAGCTAAATTATCGCTTTTTATTGAGCGATCCGCGCATTACTACCCTCAGCGTCGGGGCAGCGATACCAGAGGAATTAGAGACAATTATTAACGTATGCGAAGGAGATCAGCCCCTAGATGCGGCAGAACTTGCCGTTTTTAAGCGTTTAGAGGCACATTTAACCGATAAATTGGCTACAGATTTATGTAGCCAATGTTATCAATGTTTACCCTGTCCCGAAAATATTAATATCCCCGAAGTGTTGAGACTGCGGAATCTGGCAGTAGCTTACGAAATGACCGATTTTGGCCAGTATCGCTATCGAATGCTGGAAAATGCCGGTCATTGGTTCCCCGGACGCAAGGCGAATAATTGTACTGAATGCGGTGATTGTTTACCTCGCTGCCCGGAAAAATTGCCGATTCCCCGGCTGTTATTTGATACACACGAACTACTTAACGGTCCGCCGCGACGGAGATTGTGGTCATCTTAGGACGAAACTGGGAAAAATTTTTTTTGGGGATCGTCAAAGTGTAAAAACTATCTTAAGATTAACAGGTAAGAGAATTAACTTTCTTGAATTTAAAGAGACAAAAAACAAGAAATAGATTAAGGAGTAAAGGATATGGCACTCGTCCCCATGCGGTTATTGTTGGATCACGCGGCTGAGAACGGATATGGCATCCCCGCTTTTAACGTAAATAATATGGAGCAGATCCAAGCGATCATGCAAGCGGCGGCAGCCACCGACAGCCCCGTTATCCTGCAAGCTTCTCGCGGTGCGCGCAAATATGCAGGGGAAAACTTCCTGCGTCACCTGATCACCGCCGCGGTGGAAACCTATCCTCATATCCCCATCGTGATGCACCAAGATCACGGTAATGAACCCGCCACCTGCTACTCGGCGATCCGTAACGGTTTCACCAGTGTTATGATGGATGGTTCCTTAGAAGCGGATGCTAAAACTCCCGCCACCTACGAGTACAACGTTAACGTTACTGCTGAAGTAGTAAAAGTTGCTCACTCGATCGGTGCTAGTGTGGAAGGGGAACTCGGTTGTTTAGGTTCCTTAGAAACCGGTAAAGGAGAAGCGGAAGATGGCCACGGTTTTGAAGGGGAATTAGATCACTCGATGCTGTTAACCGATCCCGATGAAGCGGTGGATTTCGTCGAAAGAACCCAAGTAGATGCTTTAGCAGTAGCCATTGGTACTAGCCACGGTGCTTACAAATTTACCCGCAAACCCACCGGCGAAATTCTCGCTATTAGCCGCATTGAAGAAATTCATAACCGCTTACCAAATACTCACTTGGTCATGCACGGTTCTTCCTCGGTTCCCGAAGATCTCCTCGAATTAATCAACCAATTCGGTGGCGCTATCCCTGAAACCTACGGTGTTCCCGTGGAAGAAATCCAAAAAGGCATCAAGAGTGGTGTGCGTAAAATCAATATCGACACCGACTGCCGTTTAGCAATTACCGCCGCAGTTCGTGAAGCACTATTCAGCAACCCGAAAGAGTTTGATCCCCGTTTCTTCCTGAAACCCTCGATCACCTATATGCAGAAAGTTTGTGCCGATCGCTATCAACAATTTGGTACCGCCGGTAACGCCAGCAAAATCAAACAAATGTCCCTCGATGACTACGCAGCCAAATATGCTAAAGGGCAATTAACCCAAGTCAGCAAAAAAGTTGTGGCTGTCTAGTAGCTGAACAATTAAGCGATCGCTTAATGGCACCGATCTAGTAGAATTTTTTGGGGTAGTTAACCATAACTACCCTCTTTTTTTATGGGAATGCCTTCAAGGGAAAGAGTTACCAGATAAGAATCGATTTCAGAGAAAAGACTATACTGAAAATAATCAGCAGATCAGCACTTGATTTATAAGAGAAGCAAGATGAGAAAAAAATCGTTGTGGGTGGGATTATTAGTGGGATTTTGGTTTTGTCTGACTTGGATGGCATGGACACCCACAGCAGCCGCCTTTAGCGAAGAACAAAAATTGCTACTACAATCTTGGCGATTAGTCAACCAATCTTATTATGATGACACATTTAATCATCAAAACTGGTGGCAGGTGCGGGAACAATTCATCAAAAAACCCCTCAACGATCGGACGGCGGCCTACAATGCGATCGAACAGATGTTAGCTACTCTCGATGAACCTTTTACCCGTCTCCTGCGACCGGATCAATACCATAACCTACAAATTAGCACCACGGGGGAATTATCGGGGGTAGGACTGCAAATTAATATCAATCCCGACAATGGTTACTTAGAAGTGGTTGCCCCCCTTGTCGGTTCTCCTGCTGAGGCCGCTGGTTTAACTAGCCACGATCGCATTTTGTTTATTGATGGCATCGATACCACTACTTTAACCCTCGACGCGGCGGCGGCCAAAATGCGCGGCACCCCCGGAACAGAAGTTTCCTTAGTCATTCTTCCCGATCAAAAAAGTCAACCAAAAACCCTATCTTTAACCCGTCAACGCATTTCTTTAAGTCCAGTGGTAGCGGTTTTGGATAAAAATTCTAGTTCCTTGCCCATCGGTTATGTGCGCTTAAATCAATTTAGTGCTAACGCTGCCAAAGAAGTCTCGGAAGCGGTGACGAACTTACAAAAACAAGGGGCAAAGGGTTATATTTTGGATCTAAGAAATAACCCCGGTGGGTTACTGCAAGCGGGTATAGAAATCGCTCGGATGTGGATTAATCAGGGAACGATTGTTTATACGGTTAATCGCGAGGGAATTGCCGATAGTTTTGCCGCTGCTGGCAATGCTTTAACCGATGCGCCTCTAGTGGTTTTAGTCAATCAGGGAACCGCCAGCGCCAGCGAGATTTTAGCCGGAGCATTACAGGACAATCAGCGAGGGGTTTTAGTGGGAGAAAAGACTTTCGGTAAGGGATTAATTCAGTCCCTATTCGAGTTACCCGATGGGGCAGGATTAGCGATTACTGTGGCTAAATATGAAACTCCCGCCCACCATGATATTCATAAGTTAGGAATTATGCCAGATCAAGTGGTGGCACAGGAACCGATCACCTATGAGGAAATCGGCACCGAAAAAGATAGTCAATACCAAACGGCGATTCAGTTTTTAAACCAGAACACCGTTTTAGCCAAAGCTTCCTAAGTGGGTTTACTGAAAAAGTTTGTTGGTGGGGTGAGGCAGGAGATAGGGATTTAGAGATTGAGGGGTTTAGGGGTTTAGGGGTTTAGGGAAATTTCAGCCAAATGCTCTACTTCCCCATTTCCCCATTTCCCCATTTCCCCATTTCCCCATTTCCCCATTTCCCCATTTCCCCATTTCCCCATTTCCCCACTTCCCCACTACCCCACTTCCCCACACCCGACGGCATAAATCGAACAAATTAGCCATTTTTTCCATCAATATCTAAATTAAGATGAAAACCTGTTTGATTTGGAGAGAATGCTAACATCGATTAGAATTTTCCCAGTCCGGGCTTTTCAGTCTTGCAACCTTGACTCATCCTTGATCTTACCGCCATGCAGAGATATATTCGATCGCCCCTAGCCCTAACCCTGAGCATCAGCCTGTTAGCTAATTTTTTAACCGCTTGTAATAATGCCCAAACCCCCGATAACACTGCCTCTAGCCCCAGCACCACAGGCCCCGGTGATCAAGGCTTAAAATTAGGGGCTTTACTGCCCATTACCGGAGATTTAGCCGCTATTGGTCAAAATATGCCCGAAGCAGCCGCCCTAGCGGTAGATACTATCAATGCCTGTGGTGGAGTCAATGGCAAACCCGTCACCCTCGTGAAAGAAGATGACCAAACTGATCCCGCCGCCGGTGCTTCAGCGATGACGAAACTAGCGGAGGTGGATAAAGTAGCCGGTGTGATCGGTTCCTTTGCCAGTAGCGTCTCAGGAGCAGCCGTCGATGTGGCGGTGAGAAATAAAGTTATGTTAGTCTCTCCGGGTAGCACCAGTCCTGTATTTACTGACAGGGCGAAAAAAGGCGATTTTCAAGGTTTTTGGGCGCGGACGGCTCCCCCGGACACCTACCAAGCTCAAGCTTTAGCGGTCCTAGCTAAGAAAAGGGGTTTTCAAAATGTGGCCACCGTCGTGATCAATAACGATTACGGAGTCGGATTTGAACGGGAATTCGTGAGCGCTTTCGATAAATTAGGCGGCACTATCACTAATAAGCAAAATCCCGTTCGTTATGACCCGAAAGCTGCCACTCTCGATAGTGAAGCGGCGGCTGCCTTCGCTAACCAACCGGATGCTGTAGCGGCAGTCCTTTACGCTGAAACGGGCAGTTTATTACTGCAAGCGGCCTATAAACAGGGATTGACCAAAGGAGTTACCGTCCTCCTCACCGATGGGGTTTTTTCGGAAGATTTCACCAAACAGGTGGGGAAAGGAACCGATGGTAAGTCAATTATTGCCGGGGCCCTAGGCACGGTCCCCGGGGCCGACGGTCAAGCTTTAAGTGCTTTTACTACTCTCTGGAAAGAAAAGACCGGCAAGGATGTCACCGCTTTTGTTCCCCATACTTGGGACGCGGCGGTTTTATTGATGTTAGCGGCCGAGGCGGCTAAATCTAACACTGGTGAAGGGATTCAAAGCAAGATTCGTGAGGTGGCTAACGGTCCGGGGACGGAAGTAACCGATGCTTGTCAAGCCATGGAAATGATTCGCAAAGGCGAGGATATTAACTATCAGGGAGCCAGTGGCAATGTGGATATCGATGAAAATGGCGATGTGGTCGGTAGTTACGATGTCTGGACTGTCAAGGATGACGGGACTCTCAAGGTTATCGATCAGGTGACACCTAATCAGTAATCAGTAATCAGTGATCAGTGATCAGGAGTCAGGAGGCGGTCGGCGGTCGGCGGTCGGCGGTCGGCGGTCGGCGGTCGGCAGGAGGTAGGGGATAGGGATTTAGGGGTTTAGGGAAATTTCAGCCAAATGCTCCACTTCCCCACTACTTCACTACCCCACTTCATAATTCATCATTCATCGGAAAATTTGGGTCTGAAACCCCGTCGTTCTAGGTTGGCTTTACTGTTAAATATGA
>NZ_JADBTF010000323.1:0-3659 GCF_020246295.1 Microcystis sp. M090S1
ACCCTTACACAGAAAGACATTGCTTCGATTTTTGCCAATTGTTTTCTATCTAGAACGAGCTAATCAATTGAGTCTCTTGCCATATAAGGATTTAGTCGATTTATGCCACCTGATCGAATCATACCAAGTAACGAAGAGCCGCATCTCTTATAGTATAGCATGACTCGCGCCAATGTAAAAACAGGGTGAGAGCATCTCAAAAGCTATTGACAATTGGCCAATTTTGTGATCCGCATGGGCATTTCAGGTGATACAAGTCAAGCAAAATAGTCACGAAATCTTAACATTTGGTCGATTTTTGCTTAACAATTGAGATGGCAAATTCTCCTCAAATATGCCTGAATCGCCGTCTAGGTAAGCAACTCACACAAAGTTGACTTTGTCAAGAATTGTTAAGATGCGCTTACCCTGTAATTAAAAGAAGGAGATATTTTAAATGTTAGCCGAAGAAATGACGTAACGGAAGAAGAGATTCAAAGAATGCTAGAGGACATGACCGAAAAAATTACATATCAAGACCTATCGAAATTAAAAAGTGGATTTAGGAACTCAGGATACCTTAAGAGAACATTTACGAGAACCTGTGTTGGTGGATGTTATCAATGCCTTCTAGAGATTGGCGAATTCTCCTTCAAGACATTTTAGAATCTATCACTGAAATTGAACAACGGACAAAGGGAATGACGTTTGAGGAATTTGCTAAAAATCAAACAACTGTCAAAGCGGTTCTCTAGGATTTTATCATTATTGGAGAAGCAACTAGAAATGTACCAAAGGAAATTCAGTCTCGCTATCCTCTTTTTCCTTGGCGTTTGATGGGAGGAATGAGAAATGTTGCAACTCACGAATATTTTCAAGTTAATTTAAGTAGGGTTTGGGCAACAATTCAAGAAGATTTACTGACTTTAGTGCCACAACTACAAGAAGTGTTAGAAAGCGAAACAGAGGCTGGATAGTTGTTTGAGAAGCGAAAGTAAAAAAATAAAACCCCCTCAACTGACTGAATGAAGGGGCATTTATGGTATTTTTAGAGGCAAATTAGCCTACTTTTGTGGTTTCTTTTTCGGTGGATTTAGAGGGTTTTAGTTTGCTTTTGAGGGTTGAAGCTGCGCCGAAGCCGAAAGGGATGATAATTAACACATACCGCTCAAACTGTTATCTGATGACTAATTTCTTTAGCTTCCTCTTGCTGCTAAATCGGTAGTGATGCTGGCATTATATCTGGATAATGTTATCATCTCGACAGGGGTAAATTTAACTGTGATCGTGTTAGCGCAAATACAGTGTTGATAAAAATTAATGTAGTAACCATAATATAGCTACATTTGGAGAGTAAAATTGAAGTGGACATGGGACGACAACAAAAATCGGACAAACAAGCGCGATCACGGCTTGAGCTTTGAAGCCGCTCAATATGTTTTTGCCGATCCTCTCGCTGTCAGCTGTCCCGATCCATACCCAGAGGAAGAACGCTGGCAGACTATCGGACTGATCGGTAAATTGACTGTGTTTGTGGTGCATACTTGGCCGGAGTCTGATTCGGTGACAGGAGAAGAAACGGGACGAATTATTAGCGCACGCAGGGCAACAGCCCATGAAAGGAGGGCTTATGAAGAAGGGAGATTGTAATCCAGTACCGCCAGAGATACAGGCTGAAATTGACGCTCTAGCCGCGTCACAAGAGCCTATCCGCACAGATCTGATCCCGGAGGCTACGGGAGATTGGAGCAAGGCGCGGCGTGGTGTGTTTTATCGTCCGCTCAAACAGCAGATCACCCTAAGCCTTGATGCTGACCTGATAGACTGGTTCAAAACCCAGGCCACACAAGAGGAGGGGTATCAGACCAGTATTAATCGCGCCCTGCGAGAATATGTGGAAACACGGGCAAAAAAATAAACCCCCTCAAGATTGATTGAAGGGGCATTTATAGCCGTAGGTTGGGTTGAGCTATCATTATTGATCAGGTATTACCCATCGGCTCAAAAGGCGAAACCCAACAAAAATTGTGAAAATATTCCAAGAAGTTGTTGGGTTTCCTTGCGTCAACCCAACCTACGAGTCTTTATTCAGTGAACAGTTAACAGTTAACCGAGGTAATATATTACCTCCATTCAACTGAGAAACCAGGACCTACTAATCGCAGATAAACGATTCTTCCGGGCAAATTTCCTTTAAAGAGAATTTTTCCGTTAATGGGGACTCTAGAAGGCATATCTCTTACCCATACTATATCACGACCTATTCCTCCAATACGGCCCTCCGATCCCGTCAATTGCTTGCCGGTAGAATCAATGATGATAGAGTCTTTGGGATAAAAATAAAGATCTCTGACTTCCCCTAAGTTTGCAACCATAAAAGTACAAACTACAGAATTATTGTCTTTATTACAATTCTGAATCTCGAAAGCAAAACCATTGCTTACAACTCTCAAATTACGGGCTTGAGCAATATCATCGTGATTCTGATAGAAGTTAGAACATAAAGCTGTAGTTAAGGCTAAAATTGGTAGCCATCTGAAAAATCCTTTTTTCATCACCATTCGCTACTCAGTACATAAGTGTTCGCCCCCTCGCAGCTAGGTGAAGCAACAACCCAACCCAAGACCAAAGGGAGATAGCAGAAGGATACACACTCCCCCCCCCACAACTGTATCAAAAGTTACAATTTAATAAATCTTTATATTCCTCTCCCTTCAGATTTTGGGGTTTTTGGGGAGTTCAAGAGCTTGGAATTGTACAATAAGGTCGTACAAGTATCCCCTAAAAATCATGTTAAGCAAAGAAACCACCTACTCTCAAACACAGTATTTTATCAACTGTAGATATCTCGGCGATGTCCAACCTTGTGGATGGTAAGCCGCTTTGCTTCGGGTGCAAAAGAATAGATAATTCTATAGTCACCGACTCGAAGCTTGAAAAGACCACTCAAATTAGCACTTAAAGCTTGAGGACTAACATTTTCAAAATTATCCGACAACCAGCGAACTTTCCGCAAAATTCGCTCTTGAATGATAGGAGCGAGTGCTTCTAAATCAGCGATTGCTTCGCGGCTAAATTCTACCAAGTAAGCCATTACCAGTTTAATCCTAATTTTTTGGCTACTTCCTCGGCTGAAACCCCCTTTTCTCCTATTTCAGTCCGTCTTAGAGAGTCAAGAACTTGTTGCTTAACTTCAGGTTTGACTTCTTTGTCTTGGTCAGGATCGAGTAAGATAGATTGGATAGTTTCGGCAACAGTTTCTTGAATGAGGAGCTTGAGTTCCTCAACGGTTAGCTCTTTAACTTGCATATTTTTAACTAGGAGAGAAGAATAAACTACTCCTATTGTGGCACTAAATTGGCTATTTGGCTCTTCTCGACCTTGTGTGATCATCAATGCTTTGTCTCGTGCCAAGGTAGAACCTCTGGAAATGCGTTGCCAGGGAGACCCTAGCAACGAGGTGATAGTTGTTTAATAAGCGAAAGGAAAAAATAAACCCCCTCAAGATTGAATGAAGGGGCATTTATGGTATTTTTAGAAGCAATTTAGCCGACTTTTGTGGTTTCTTTTTCGGTGGCTTGGGATAGTTTTAGTTGGCAACTGATAATAAAGCCTCTTCTATTGGCTTTGGTAACTCAATAGCATAAAACCGATTCTTAATGTGTAAAATGTGTAAGAGG
>NZ_JADBTF010000324.1:0-5553 GCF_020246295.1 Microcystis sp. M090S1
GTCAGTCTGTAGAGCGACCATAAGACCAGAACAGAGTAAATCTGTTAAGGCAGGTGCGGAACCCCGCAAGGGAAAGAAGCAGAAACCTAAATCGTGAGGTTTGGGAATCACCGTCCGTTTACGGCGGTGAGGATGTCAACAGTTAAGCCCAACTCTTTCTTGGCGAACACACGCCTTGCACGACGATCAAGAATTTTGATAATATTGGTTCTATCTTGTTTAATTGCATCAATGTCTTCTTTTTGTATCAACACCATATAGTATCTCGATACTTCCATCATTCGATAAGCATACTGAAAAGCGTCTCTAGTAAATTCACCAGTAGTCACAATCATAACTACGTCAGACCCTGTTACGAAGGTCATACCAACTTCTTTGGCTAATACTTCTACATCTACTCGCTTTGTATTTTTACACTGAATTTGCCAACGATGATAAACAAAGCGGTCTGATGCTGCCAGAACATCTACTTCACCCTGTCCAGTTTCATAGTCTCTTTTCCGCCATTTTGTGAATCTAAGACTGGTTAGACGAATCATCCAAATCGCCAGCAGTTCAAGAGCTTTACCTTTAATATGTTTGTCGGGATTATCTAGGTCATTAACAACATCTTCAAAACTTCGATTTAGCTCGGTTTGGGAGATTTCTGTAATATCGGATATAGATTGTAATAATCTAGATAACAGTTCCATCTGTGATTTCTCGGTAAGCTTGACAAGATTAGGTTTCGCTCCTCGTCCACCAGTCGTTTTCTCAGTTGCAATTAAGCCGACTTTTACTAAAGGTTGAATAATATCCTGAACAAAAGATTTCGAGGGGAATCGTATTTTATAAACACTGGTGGCGTATCTGGTAATTTTATTCCACTCGGTTAGCTCAGTAATCGCCATCTGAAGCATAGCCAGTAAAAAATATTTTTGTTCGGAACTAAGAGTATAAAGCTCGTCAATATAGTCTTGATCGAGTTCCAATAGATCATAGACTCGATCCCAGTTAATCTCATAACTTTTCTCCAGGACTTTAGCTTCTTGTAACCATTGTCTCATGGTACTAACATAAGTACAATTGTTCGAGAGTGAATACCCCATTTCTTGAAGTTCGTAAGCGATGATTTCTAGCTGGGGTTTATCTCCCCTGCTATTAATTGCTTCTATCGCTTTTATTAGGGACATTCCAGTTAGGTTAACAAGAATATGGCGAGCAAAAATTGAGAAAACTGTCTCAGTATCTTGTTGATTGTCTAATATTTCATTAGCGATATCCGTGAGTCGATACTGCCAATCATCACCATCAATTGATTCAACCAACTTATAAGCACGAAGGGAAAGAAATGTATTCATGGCAAGTTTGCCACGATTCTCTCCTTTCTGTAGATCGTTTTGGCTGGAATGGCCAGCATAATAACGTTTAGCAATCTCATCCTGAAGCACCCGACGATCAGGAAGACAATCAGAACAAAGTTGTACTAATTCAGATAATTGAAATTGCTTAGGAGAAAACTGGTCGCCGTAGGTAAATCTGATGATTTTTTTGTCTGTCATACTATTATCGCTGGCAGCAAACAAATCTAACTGAACAAAAGGTTTCTGAGTATCCATGGTCAAGCTTTTGTCAAGACAATCATTAGCCAGTTCTAAGGCTCGTGCTTTAAGAGTTTTTCTATCCTTTATAGGAGCTACGACTAAAGGAGCATCTTGTTCAAATCGAAACTGCGACGCTATCATATAATCTTCATTTAATTCAAACGCTAACCAACGACGCTCAAGGGTTTCAGCTACTCGTCCTGTCATGTTTGAACCAGCAAAAGGATCGAGAACTAAATCACCAGGCTCAGTACAGAGACTAATAACAAATTCGGGTAAAGCTTGCGGAAATCTAGCAGGATGGGGTTTCACCCCTTCTTCCTTACATCTTCTTTGATAGTAATCATTAGATGCCGTGTTAGAAGCAGATATAACATTTACTGGCTGCCCTAAATCATTCTCTAAAATCCAGTTGAACTCTCCCAGGACTGGACTACCTATAGACGCGCCTCTTTCCTGAATAGAATCAGTAATAATATTTGGGGGAATAGCTCCTCCTCGGTCATTCTGAAATTTAGTAGAAATATCATGTCCTGACGGGCGCAGTTTTGCCTCATAGCCATTTTTAATCAGGTTTTTCATTGCCTCGCTATAAGGGCGTAAAACTCTCTTGTTATTTGCTTTCGGGTGCGGCTCCTTCGATAACCACCAAACGGTATTGACAGCATCCTTGACTCGTTCCCTCCTGACTGTCACCCATTCTGCCGGAGTAGGAAGTTTGGCTGGATTATACCAAAAAAGTTCTTGGGCGAGAAAAAAACCTAGTCCACCTTCTAATCTCGGTTTACAAAGTTCTATAACTAACTCGAAATGATACAGAGAACGCACGGGAAAACCTTTAAGCCAACTACCACCAATATCTATAACTAGGGAGCCTTTGGGCTTGAGAATACGATAAAATTCACCAGCAAATATCTTAAACCATTCAACGTAATCATCAGCGTCCACATTGCCATACTCTTTTTTTCTTACTAAGGCAAAAGGTGGGGAAGTACAAATCAAATCGACACTCTCATCCGGCAACTCCCCCATCAGTGTCAGGCTATTACCCAAATAAGCGGAACCAAGCCGAGTCTCATAATAGGGATTTCGGCTGATTTTGATTAAACCATCGTACTCAGTAACAATTGGCACTACTTTATTTTCTAGCTATTTTTCCTAACTTCTAACCCTGGTTATCGGTAACGGGTCGATGTTTCTCGATCAAATCGATCGCCTGGGTGACACTTTCGGGGAAAATTACCACTAAACCACCCTCGGAAACCGTGCTTAAAGCCTTCTCTAAAGCTTCCGTTTCATCGAGAATAACTTCCGGACGCAAACTGGCATTTTCTTGGCTAATTCCCCTGAGAATTAAATCGGCCACTTCCCCCCGGCGGCGACCGCGAGTATCGTTATCTTCCTTAACAATAATTCGATCGAACATTTGGGCCGATAATTTCCCTAATAAAATTAAATCATCATCGCGACGATCGCCAGGTCCCCCGACCACGCCGACTTTTTCCCCAGACCAATTGCCGACAAAACCGCCGACGGCTTCGTATCCGGCGGGATTATGGGCATAATCGATTAAAGCGTGATGGTGTCCCAAGTCAAACAGGTTCATCCTACCGGGGGTCTGGGCGACGGAAGGTTTAAAAGTCCGCACCCCTTGGCGAATTAACTCGATATCGATACCCTGCACAAAAGTCGCTAAACAGGCAGCCAGGGCGTTAGCAATCATAAAAGGAGCCATTCCCTGCATAGTCACGGGAATATTGACCGCTTCCTCGATTCTCAGCGTCCATTCTCCCTCTAGAATCGACAGATAGCCATTCTCATAAATGGCGGCCATGCCACCGCGACGGATATGGTCGTGAATAATCGGGTTATCGGGACTCATGGAAAAATAAGCGACTCTTCCCCTCACTTTTTCGGCCATACTAACGGTCAAGGGGTCATCGGCATTTAAGACCGCGTAACCCTCGGCGCTAACCACCTCGGCCACAACGCTTTTTACCTTCGCCATTTGTTCGATGGTGTCGATATCACCGATACCCAAATGGTCGGCGGCCACATTTAACACCACTCCCACATCGCATTGATTAAAAGCTAAACCCGATCGCAGGATACCACCCCGGGCCGTTTCTAACACGGCAATCTCCACCGTGGGATCCTTCAAAATCATACTGGCACTGTAAGGACCGGTGTTATCGCCCTTTTCTACCAGATAATCATCGATATATACGCCGTCCGTCGTAGTAAATCCGACTACTTTCCCCGTTTGTCGGCAAATATGAGAAATTAAGCGGCTAGTGGTGGTTTTGCCGTTAGTTCCCGTAATCGCCAGAATTGGCACGCGACTGGGAGTCCCGGGGGGGAATAACATATCGATAACTGGGGCGGCGATATTGCGGGGTAAACCGCGACTAGGGGCGACGTGCATCCGAAAACCGGGGGCGGCGTTGACTTCTACGATCACCCCGTCCACTTCTTTCAGGGGTTTGCGGATATCATCTGTCACCACATCGATACCGGCAATGTCCAAACCGATTAATTTTGCCACTCTTTGGGCGATCCAGACGTTTTCGGGGTGAATTTCCTCGGTACGATCCACGGCGATGCCGCCGGTGCTTAAATTAGCCGTGGCCCGCAGATAGGCGATCGCACCTTGTTCTAAAATGCTGGTTAATTCATAGCCCTGTTTTCCTAGCACATTAAGGGCGGTTTTGTCAATGGTTATTTTAGTTAAAACGTTGGCATGACCGTCACCCCGGTTGGGATCCTGATTAGTAATTTCGATTAATTCTTCTATAGTTGAGCGCCCATCACCGACGACGTGAGCGGGGATCCGTTCGGCCACGGCGGCGACTTTGCCATTGATGACTAAAATTCGGTGATCACTGCCTTTATAGTACCTTTCTACGATCACGCTGCGGGTTTTCGAGGCGGCACTGGCTAGATCATAGGCTTCCTCTGCTTCCTGTTGATTTTTAACATCGATGCTGATGCCGCGGCCGTGGTTGCCATCGAGGGGTTTAATCACGATGGGAAATCCTCCCACTTCCTCGATTGCCGCTGGCAATTCATCCAAGTATTGAATCACCGTACCCCGGGGGACGGGAATGCCACCATCCTTGAGGATAGTTTTCGTGCCTTCCTTGTCACAGGCCAACTCAACGGCTAAAATCCCCGAAAAACTGCTTAAAGTGGCTTGAATGCGCTTTTGGTGAACGCCATAGCCCAATTGCACCATGGAACGAGCGCTCAGGAGTAACCAGGGGATATTTCTAGCTTGTGCTTCTTTGACGATGGTTTCGGTACTCGGACCAAGGGCGGCATTATTGCATAAATCGCGTAAATCGGCTAAATCCTGGGCCAATTCTTCCTTAGAATAGGTTCCCGTATCGACAAGGGATTGACACAAACGCACGGCGGCCCGACCTGCATAACGTCCCGCTTGCTCGTCAACGTACTCAAATACCACGTTATAGACTCCGGGGGTGGAGGTGGCTCTAGTGCGACCAAACCCGACGGGAGTTCCCGCCAGTTCCTGCAATTCTAGGGCGATATGTTCGATAATGTGGCCCATATAAGTCCCGGTGCGGACTCGTTCAAAGAAACCGCCGCGATAACCGGGGGAGCAGTAATGTTCGACTAAACTGGGGAGAACGTCGATTAATCCCTCGTAAAAGCCTGGGATTTCATTCGATGGCTTCTCTGCGAGCTCTTCGAGATCTAGACGCATAACAATGAGCTTGTCGCGACGAATACTCCAGTAGTTGGGACCGCGCAGGGTTTGGGTTCTGAGAATTTTCATTGAAAAACTGGGTCTGAAACCCCGCCCTTGAGCGATAGCGGAGGGCGGCTTTATATGAGTTAGCGAGAAACAATTAAACCGTTAGAACGACGAATTAACTGAATCTTGCTAACAGCTATCTGTCCCAATCGTTGACCATTGGCATCGCTTACAGATAGCTGTTTTTCGGTA
>NZ_JADBTF010000325.1:0-2928 GCF_020246295.1 Microcystis sp. M090S1
ATTGATATTGTTGAGTCAGTAGAAGATTTAAAAGAATTAATGAAACAACAAAAAAGTAGTTTAGCCTACGCTAAAGTACAGTCCTTATATTTTTTGAAGATGGGGGAGGTAGAGACGGTTCGCCATTTAGCGGTATTAATGGGACGAGGGGAAAGAACAATCCATCGCTGGTTAAGTTTTTACAGAAAAGGAGGAATCGAGCGATTATTATCTGAAGGAAACCCACCAGGAAGACCGAAAAAGATTTCGGTAGAAGAAGTCGCTCTTTTACAAAACGAATTAAAAGACCCAGTGGGTTTTACCAGCTATAAAGAGATTTATTTTTGGCTCTCGGTCGTTCGAGAAATTTCCGTCAGCTATACAACAGTTTATCGTCTCGTTAGACAGGAATTAGGAAGCTCAATTAAAAGTACCTAGACCACGAAATCCGAGACAATTGCCTGGCGAAGTAGATGAGTTTAAAGCGAACTTATCTAAAGGACTAAAAGCTTTACTAGACAGGGAAAGCGAGAAAGTAAAGCGTTACGAGAAAGTAAGTTTTTGGTGCGAGGATGAAAGTAGATTTGGTGGTCACACTATTGCTCGGAATAAAATAACTCTTTTCGGAGTTAAGCCGATTGGTAATTTTCAATATAACTTCCAATGCTTTTGGCTGTAAGGGGCTGTAGAGCCTCGACAGGGCAGAAGCTTCTTCTATGAATTCTCCCATTTAGATGGGGATTGTTTCGGAGAATATCTATTACAACTATCGCAAGCTTTTCCCAATGAATTACATATTTTACAAGTAGATAACGCTCCTGCACATATTGCGGTACACTTAGAAATTCCCGACAATATTATCTTGTTTTATCAACCTTCTTGTTGTCCTGAAGTTAACCCCGCAACAGAGAGTTTGGCTGTACCTGAAAAATTTTCTGGCATGGGAAACTTTTGAATCTCTTGATGCTTTAAGAGATAAACTCGATGCTCTTTTAAATCGTTTATCCAATGACACTATCGGGTATTTGACGGGATGGTCTTGGATTTTAGAAGCTCTATGTCTGTCAGGAATTTAGAAATTTGGTATAAAATCGACCGGCTAATGGGACTTAAACAAATTTCAAGCCCAAATGTAGCCCAAAGCCGCTTTGTGAGCGGAAAAGACATCAATATTCTGCGTTAGCCAAGTGAAAAAACGAAAAGACATCGCTGTACGAAAAGCCTCCAAAGCATCAGTAAATGTCCCCAAAGGTTTATTCGCCCATCGCCTTTGTAGTCCCCCGGTTAAGTGATGCCAGAGAATAAAAGTGTAGGCACAAAACACCAGGATAAAATGGCGAAGAAGGCTTTCTTTCTCGCGAACCTGATATTCTCTTAGCCCTCACCATCCTTTCGCCTCTCGATAGAAAACTTCTACCCAATTTCTTTGGGAGTAAGTTTCTACTACCCATTGCGGGGTTACTTTTTCCGCCTGGACATTCGTGATAAAATAATCGATGTCCGTCGCTTCTTCCCAAGAACTCGCGTTCATGACGATGGCAAAAGTTCTTTCTCCTTCTAAAGACGCAATACGAGCGGAAACAATAAATATGTACAGGGTTTTCGTTTTTTTAACCGAGAGGATTACTGGGGTGAAACTCTCTAGCTTCAAGCT
Source organism: Microcystis sp. M090S1 (assembly GCF_020246295.1). Taxonomy (NCBI): domain Bacteria; kingdom Bacillati; phylum Cyanobacteriota; class Cyanophyceae; order Chroococcales; family Microcystaceae; genus Microcystis; species Microcystis sp. M090S1. The sequence goes on from NZ_JADBTF010000325.1 coordinate 1,634, forward strand.
TTTTGCTAATTTCTCCAGACTGATTTCTTCCTCGATTCCTGATTCCGTTTTTCGGATAATTTTTCGATTTTTAGCCACTCCTCCTAAATACTTTAGTTTTCTCTTTTCTAACTCTTTCAGAAACGGCGTGTTGTTTCCATACCCCGCATCTATCAAGACAATTTTCGGTCGGTATTTTCGCTTTAAACTTCGGTCGATTAATTCGAGTCCGAGTTCGGGTTTCTTTTTAAACTCTTCGTCTTCTTTTCCCGATAGTAGAGAAGATGCCGGTTGATAGAGATCGATGTCTAAGGGTAAGCTTTTTTTCCCGTCGTAGAGATGGGTGGTTACTACCACTACTCCGTTATCTGTCTTGCCGATCTCACCGAGGTATTGTCTTCCGACTCCCTCGGTAAAATTGCCACTTTTTCGATGTCCCGAATCATCCAGAATCATCGTGAAGCCCACGCCGATCCTAGTCTGCGAGCATTTGTTCATCACTTCCAGACGACGTTGGTTAATTTGCGTCGCCGACCAAGGAGCCTCGGTTAAAAAGTGATGTAATCGGTGATAAACCACCCCTACCGAGTTATCCGCCATCTGGGTTAGGTTTTTTCGCTCGCTTTCTCCTAATAATCCGCCTAAATAGTGTCGGAAGCCATCTTTTTGCGACTGGTTTTTGAAACAGTCATCGAATCTAGCGCACCATCTCTCGAAGCAGGGCGGCATAGCGGATGGGGTCGTTTCTCGCCTGGGCGTATTTTGACGTGAAAGCATACTATGACTTGATTATAGCTAAAAAAATTCGGTTCTGTGTTTAAGTCCCACTAGCTCTCTATAACTTAAGTATCCTAGCATTGTTCCCAGTATTATTACTACTAATACTATCCATAAAGGGTGTCTTTTTCCTTTATCTTTCCTAAAGTCCTTGACTTGTTTCAGTTTTTCTATTAAGCTCAACATATATTTTAAAGTTGCCGGTCACTCCTCATTTTACAAAGACAGTGATCGCTTTTACTTTTGATATTCTGATGGGAGAATGAAACAGCCCTATAGGGCTGTTTCATTTAAATTAAGTACAGCTGATTTTGAGTCAATAAATTTGACTGAAGATTCTCAAGTTTATCTTTCTCTAACCAAAGGAGTTAGTCACAATAATTAATCTTTAATCTTCTACCAATATTTATTATGAATGGCTCTTCGGGACTTGGTATGGTTCGATGTGGGGGCATAAATCGACTCAATCCTTATCTGGCAAGAGATTTAATTGATTAGTTCGCTCCAGATCGCCAACAATTGACAAAAATTGCGGCAAT
>NZ_JADBTF010000326.1:0-5638 GCF_020246295.1 Microcystis sp. M090S1
CGGACAAGCTTTTCTGAACGGAACCCCCTAAGCCGAGTTTTCAAGGTGCTGTCCGCCCACTTGGTTTTCGAGACGGTCTTTTTAATTCTAACGTAAAGCCAACCTAGAACGGCGGGGTTTCCCACCCAAAATTTTCGATGAACAAATTTTACAGCCAATCGCTACCGAATACGGCTTGGTGAATATCGATTCTGAAATGACGATAACTCAAAAAGATTGGGATTGAATTGCCGTGATTACCACCGTATTGATAATATCGGGAACGGTACAACCGCGACTGAGATCATTGACGGGTTTTTTTAATCCCTGTAGGATTGGACCAATCGCTAAAGCTTTCGTTTCCCGCTGCACGGCTTTATAAGTATTATTACCTGTATTCAGGTCAGGAAAAATAAACACCGTCGCTTGGCCCGCTACCTCTGACCCCGGCATTTTTTGGGCGGCTACTTCCTTATCCACGGCCGCATCGTATTGAATCGGCCCTTCTAGCTTCAAATCGGGGCGTTTTTCCCTAGCGATTTTGGTCGCTCGTCGTACTTTTTCCACGTCTTCTCCCTGGCCCGATTGACCCGAAGAATAGGAAAGCAGGGCGATTCGCGGCTCTATTCCGAATTTTTGGGCGGTTTCGGCAGAAGATAGGGCGATTTCGGCTAATTCCTCGGCACTGGGGTCGGGATTGACCGCACAATCCCCATAGACCAAGACTCGATCCTCTAGACACATAAAAAAGACCGAGGAGACGATCGCACAATCGGGCTTAGTTTTGATAATCTGGAGTGCAGGCCGAATCGTGTGTTGAGTGGTATGCACTGCCCCCGATACCATACCATCGGCATCGCCTTGATACACCATTAAAGTGCCAAAATAGGAGACATCCTGTGCATAATCCCGGGCCAGATCGAGATTCATTCCCTTGGCTTTTCTCGCTTCGTAGAGGGTCTGCACATAGCTTTCAAAATGGGGACTAGCCACGGGGTCAATAATTTGCAGGCGATCGAGATCGAGAGTGATACCATGTTTTTTAATCACCATTGCGATCTCGTCCGGTTGTCCCAAGAGGGTTAAATCGACGATATCCTGTTCGATTAAAACTGTGGCTGCCCGGAGGATGCGCGGTTCAGTACCCTCGGCCAAAACGATGTGACGTTTTTGCGCTTTGGCCTGTTGTACGAGATTATAGGTGAACATCTTCGGGGTAATCCCCTGGGTCCGCAAAGTGCGAATTTGCGCTTCTAGGCGATCGAGATTGATGTTACTGTGAAAAAGCTGCAGACTGAGGTTAATTTTATCGTAGTCCGTCGAGGTCAGGGCGGTCCGCACTTGGTGGATGCGTTCGGCCGTGGTGTAGGTATCGGTGGTGACGGAGAGAATCGGTAAGGGATCGGGCAAACCGTCAATTAAACGGGCGATCGAAGGATTGAGACTATGACCTGCTGTTAAGACTATACCGGCTAATTGGGGATAATTGGCCGATTGGTGGGCCTGTAACATCCCGATAATCACATCGCCGCGATCCCAAGGAGTGATAATTAAACTATCTTCTTTTAACCGCTCTAGGGCATTTTGCATCTGCATGGCCACCACCAGAAAGTTACTAGCTAAACTATCTAATCTCTGCTGTCCGTAGAGAACTTTTGCCTGTAATTGTTGGGCGATTTCTGCCACTCGCGGGCTGCTCAGTTTGGCATTGTGGGGAATCACTCCTAGGGCATATTCTTGGGGGGGAAAAATTTTAGTCAGGCTTTTCCGTAATTCGTCTATTTTTTCCTCTTCAGCTTGATTGATAATAATCCCAATCACCGTACAACCTTTATCTTGGTAGGTGTCGCAGGAAATCAGGATCGGACTAAGGGCATCTTCGATACTGCGATTGTGGGCATTACCTAATATTAAGATGGGATGGCCGAGATTTTTGGCGATTTCTGTATTTAGTTCAAATTCAAAGGCGGAATTTTCTTGCAGATAATCGGAACCTTCACAGAGGATAAAATCATATTTTTTTTCTAAGTTTTTAAACTTTTTGATAATTCTTTCGATGATTTCATCAAATTTTTGTTGTACCAATAAATCCTTAACTTCTTCGTAACATAAACCGAAGGCTTCTTCGTAGGTTTGTTCTAATTTAAAATAATTGAGGATTAAGTCAATGTCTTCGTCCCGATGACCTTCGGAGCAGTCGAGAACAATTGGCTGGAAAAAAGCAACTTTATTAGTTTTGCGGAGAATTAAGTCAATAATTCCTAAAGCTACTAACGCTTTACCGCTTCCCGTTGCCGTCGTGCTGATATATAAAGAGTTAGTCATGGGTAGAGGAGAATAATAACAGGAGTGGGATTTAATTCACCCACCCCAACCTTGAGGTGGGCTTTTTCAGCTAAATCAGGATAATTTTGGTGAATCTGTTGATGGCAATAATTAACTTTTAGTTGTTGATCAAGGGGTGGAAATTCTGCGATTAAGTTGTCTATAAGGGTGTGAACTGTTGGCAAATTTTCAGGTAAACTATCTTCAGTTGTTTGCTCATCCAGAGATTTTTCTTACAGAGTGATCGCTGTTTGAATATCTACTAGGGAGTGATGGACTATACCTTGTAATCTAGCAGTTATTTTGTCCGATTGCTGTTCACTGGTAACATTTTTTCCATGAACTTGATTTAATTTCCTCAGATTAAGATAAAAACTCCATAAAATCCTATCACGGGCTTTCCAGCTAGGGCTTGATTTTTCACAAAGATTTAAGCTTATCTCCCTCGGATTGCCATTAAATCTTAACTGGAAGCAATTACCCCAGATTGTTGAAACCATTGGCTAATTCCGGCGGCTAAAACTTGCGCTAATTGTTTTTGTGCCTGAGTATCGGTAATCCATTCAAATTCTTGAGGATTACTCATAAATCCTAACTCTAATAACAAAGAAGGACTACTATAGGGACGAGTTAAAGCTAAATTATTCCAAAATACTCCATAGGAAGGACGGTTAAGATTTTTAGTTAAATAATCGTGGAGAAAAACTGATAAATCCGCTGCCTGGGGATGATACCAAAATATGCCAATTCCTTGAGTATTTAAGGCATCTCCATCATCAGGTAAAGCATTATAGTGAACCGATATTGCTAGGGTTGGTTGCAGATTATTAATCATCTCTACTCGTGCTGGTAGGGATAGGTCGATGTCAGTTTCTCTGGTTAAATAAACTGTTGCCCCCAATTTTTCTAACTCCCGTTTAATTAATTTAGACATAACCAAATTAATCTCTTTTTCTGTGTAACCCGTCGGACCGACAGCACCGGTTTCTTTACCTCCGTGTCCGGGATCTAATAAAATAACTTTGCCCTGTAAATTATCACTTTTTTCCGGGGGATGACGCAGGGTTAAGATTAAATTTGTCCCCTGGTAACGAAGACTATAACCCCACTGTTGTTTTTGGTTAAGATTAAAAGTGTATTCTATCGTGGTCGGGTTGATTTGTCGCCAATCTAAACGTCTTACTAAAGGATTATCCACCAGAAAAATTGTATCGGTTTGGGCAATGGTATTATAAAGAGTCAAAATAAATTTATCATCTTCTTGTGCCACGGCGATCGGTACAGGATGGGAGAGGGGAAAAATAATTTCCGTTGCTTGATTGATACTTCGAGAAGAGAGACCGCGAATATTAGCATTATCCAATACCTCATTGACTATTAAACGGGTTTCTCGCTCTAAAATCCAACCACCATAATCTAACCGTAACCAATCCCCTTCTTTCCCAGTGACTCTCGCTTTCGTGCCTTGGGGTAAAGGAGTTAAACGGGAATAATCACTACCCGGCCCCGTGCGAGCTACCCCTTCCGCAACTATAATTTCAATCACCGGTAAATTTTGATCGCTAATAATGTTAATTTCTCCTTGACCTTGTTGGCTAATCGAGCGATTATTTAATTGTGCTGTAAAAATAGGTTTTCCTAAGTTAGCCTCTTGCTTAAACTGCTGACAACCTCGATAGTAACCAGTTTTATCCTCGGACTTCGCTTGATTGAGATTAGTTAAAACTGCGGCATTACTAGGCAATTTTGTGGTTTGAGGTTGGGGTAAAAGAGGCAGGATTTTATCTCCTAACTGCACAGAAACCTGAGCTTTGGGAGTGGCAATCGCACTAAAACAAATCCATTCCCCCACTAACCTCGTCTTATTGACAGAAGGACTGAGAGAGTTATCAGCAAAAGCTAATTCTTGAGGAATAATTGCTTGAGTATCTCGACGAATTATTTGGCGATTAATAGTTTGGTTTTGATAGCGAATAGTGAAATTATTTTCGCCAACTTCTAGGGGAAAACTAGGGGCAAAATATCCTTTAGCACTGCGTTGAATCGGTTGATTATTGAGCAAAACTTGACCCGATGGAGGAGCAGAGCCAATAAAAAAGATTCTAGAGGCCGTGGTTTGATGATTATCGGGAGGATAAACAATCATCAATGAGGTAGATTTAGCGCTGATACTGTGATAAAAACCGATTAATAGGACTAAACCCCAACCAATTAAGATATTTTGCCCAAAAGTTCTCACTTTTAACCAGAATGTCCCCATATTATCCCCCTCTTAGCTGACAAATATTATCCTAGGACAAATTCTAGAGGTTTGTTGTTCGTCTTCTCAGTTGTACTGTATTTAAACTGATCGGGAAATTTAGTACAAATGCTCTGGCTCCCACTTCCCCACCACCCCACCACCCCACTTCCCCACTTCCCCACTTCCCCATCCCCCCCCGCAACGCGCACGCAGTGACCACCCCATCACCCCCCGCAACGCGCACGCAGTGACCACCCCATCACCCCCCGCAACGCGCACGCAGTGACCACCCCATCACCCCTCTCCCTGTTTTTGACCCTCATCTCTTATGATCAAGATAGATTAACTTTTGTAAAGGAATCGGAGTTATGGCTTTAACCGTTGGAACAATCGCGCCGAACTTTACCACCACCGACGATACTGGAAAAACCGTTTCCCTGTCGGATTTTCAAGGTAAAGTCCTAGTTTTATACTTCTATCCCAAAGATGATACCCCCGGCTGCACCAAGGAAGCGCAAAGCTTCCGGGATAACTACCAACAATACCAAGACAAGGAAATAGTAGTCTTCGGGGTGAGCAGGGATGACCAAGGTTCCCATGCACAATTTAAAGAAAAATACGGTTTACCCTTCCAATTGCTAGTAGATACCAATGGTGCTATCACCAAAGCTTATGATGTCGATGGTGGTGGCTATTCTAAGCGCGTCACCTATATCATCGATGCAGAAGGCAAAATTAGCCATGTGGATGACAAAGTGAATACCGCTAGTCACGCATCGGATATTCTCTGTGTAGTCGGTTAATTTTTCCTAAAATCTTTTCTGGGTGTGTTAGGGGAGCCTAATACACCCGATACCCCAGTTCACTGATAATCAGTTTTTAATAACCGGATTTAGTATGATCACCCTGATAAACTTCAACTAACTAGGGCTTGCTGAATAATGGTAAAACCCTTTTAAAATAAGGCTTTTGACCTGTTAAAATCCGATTTTCGCAGCATGAAAATCGGATTGGGACCCTCAAAAACATTGCATTATCCTTATTGTAGTACATAAACTGGTACGAAAAGAGAGGGCAACAAAGCCTGAAACG
>NZ_JADBTF010000327.1:0-2624 GCF_020246295.1 Microcystis sp. M090S1
GGAATCGTTAGAAAACAATCTCTAGATTCGGGCATCGGTAGTTTTATTAATGAGATACTACCGTTTGTTGTTTGGAAACGGGGAAAATATTATCTTAAGGTCGATAAAAACGGAACTTCGCAAGAGTGTCCGAATTGTGGCGCAATTACTGGCAAAAAGTCGTTATCGGAAAGAGTTCACCGGTGTGATTCTTGCGGTAACATCGAACCAAGAGATACGGCATCAGCAAAGGTAATCGAGAACCGAGGAAAAAATGCGGTCGGACTGACCGTGTTAGAAAACGCTTGCGGAGGCGATCGGTTGGGGATCGTCCGGTTAAACCAGGTCGATCTAGTCAAGAGCCTATGAACCAAGAATCCCCCGCTACAACGCGCGAGCGGTTAGCGGGGGAGAGTCAAAGTTGAATTTCCCTATTTCCCCATTCCCCTAATCCAATTATTACAAATCCCTAAAATTATCGCTGACGAACAGCACTCCTATGGCATCATGGACTGTTGCTTGTCTTGAAATATCTATAAGGAAGACACAATTATGGCTCTCCAATTGGGTGATATCGTTCCAGATTTTACACAAGATTCTAGTGAAGGTCCGATTTCTTTTCACCAGTGGGTAGGAGATAGCTGGGTAGTGCTGTTCTCGCACCCGGCTGATTACACTCCTGTTTGTACCACGGAATTAGGTACGGTGGCTAGTCTTAAGTCAGAATTTGAGCGACGTAATGTTAAAGTGATCGCTTTGAGTGTGGATAGTGCCGAATCCCATCGGGGTTGGATTAATGACATCAACGAAACTCAAAACACTACCGTTAACTATCCGATTATCGCCGATGGTGATCGCAAAGTGTCGGATCTCTACGGCATGATTCACCCTAATTCCCTCAATAATCTGACGGTACGTTCGGTGTTTATCATCGATCCCAACAAAAAATTACGTTTAACCATTACCTATCCTGCCAGCACGGGACGCAATTTTAACGAGATACTGCGGGTGATTGACTCCCTGCAGCTCACCGATAACTATCAAGTGGCTACCCCCGCTAACTGGACCGACGGCGGCGATTGTGTGGTGGTTCCCTCTATTCCCACTGAAGAAGCTCGTAGCAAATTCCCCAAAGGAGTTGAAGAAATCAAACCCTATCTACGCATGACTCCCCAACCTAATAAGTAATTAGTGATGGGTAATCGGTGAACCATATCCTGGAAAACTGACAATCCAAAAACCATAAAATCTTGAGCGAGGGTTGGCTATCCGTTAAAACGGATGCTACCCCTGGCAACAGGGGATTTATCTCCCTTTATCATTTATTGGTTTGATTGTCAATATATTTTTTCATAGTTTCCCTAGATGTGTTAGCGGCAGTAGTGCCGAAAAGCAATTTCTTGGCTGGGTTAAAGACAATTCATCGACATCTATCTTAACTATAAGTTAAATTAATATTTAACAAAAATCGGCTTAAGGCTAAAAAAACAATTAACATTATGGCTCCAAATGCTTAGTAGTGGTTAGTTTAGCTAGATTGTAGATCGATGAAATTATCTAGAGATCGAGCAAGGAGCGTCAAGAATTCCGGGTTAGATATATAAGTAAATTTTATTTTAAGTTTATTTAAGACTGTCATTACTAATGCAAGGCTGAGTCAGGCAGATTTTCCCGTAGTATCAAAAATGAAACTCGCTCGCATCGTTCACTCTGACTGCGAGCGAGAGGCAATTGTAGAGACTGCCGCTTTCACTAGCATTTAATTAAGAGGAACAACCGATGGCAACTTATAAAGTCACCCTAAAAACACCCGATGGCGATCATACAATTGAGGTTCCCGATGATGAGTACATTCTCGATATAGCTGAAGAAGAAGGACTGGACTTACCTTATTCCTGCCGTGCGGGAGCTTGCTCCACCTGTGCCGGTAAACTTGTATCTGGTAGCGTTGATCAATCCGATCAATCCTTCTTAGATGACGATCAAATTGAAGCGGGTTATGTCCTCACCTGCGTCGCCTATCCTACCTCTGACTGTGTGATCCTCACCCACCAAGAAGAAGCAGCTTTGAAGTAATCTCTCTCAAGATCGTCAGAAAACTCCCGTTAAGTGCTATCTATGGTGCTTAACGGGAGTTATTTTATGGATCAAAAATTTTTTCCCCTAAACACTTGTGTGTTTTAGCTAAGGGTGCTATGATTGTTAATCGTGGAATTAATGGGTCGGTGCCCGAGTGGTTAATGGGGGCGGACTGTAAATCCGTTGGCTACGCCTACGCTGGTTCGAATCCGGCCCGGCCCACCACGATCAATGCCCGTGTAGCTCAGTGGTAGAGCACACCCTTGGTAAGGGTGAGGTCATGAGTTCAATCCTCATCACGGGCTTTCTCTTCCCTGCTCATTCTCAATAAGCCGTTGAAGGATGAGATTAAGTAAGTCTTCAGCAGTATTGTAAAGTTTCAATACAAATATGGTCATATATAGTCATTCATGGTAGTATGTACAGACAAAACTATCAGACTAGGCAAAAAAAACAGGAATAAGTTATCGAACGGCTTGGAGGTGGTGGAAACAAGGGAATTTAACAGGCTATCAATTGCCTTCTGGTACAATTATCACAACGGATGACAACCCTTCAAAACCCGA
>NZ_JADBTF010000328.1:0-30813 GCF_020246295.1 Microcystis sp. M090S1
ACCCAACTGCAACAACAGGCGTTAGATTTATTGGGAGTTTCCCTAATTTGTACCCAGTAACGGGGCGCTGTAAATTCTCTTAATCCCTTCTACAGCACAGGTTATGGCCTTTTGTCAACGGGGAAGTCCAGTTATATTTAATTCCTCCACCTACTTAGTTAATTAGGAGTCAGTGGTCAGGAGTCAGCAGTCAGGAGAACGATCTTTTCCGGTTTAGAATTTATCTGTATCTGGTCTGGGGCCAACAGCACCGGCGGGATTAACAAAAAGATTACCCCCAGCTTCATTTTGGAAGATACAATCGATTTTCGGTTTGCCTTCCAAGGGGCCGGTATAACCAAAGGTATTCATCCGGTTTTTACAACTTTGTACCTGCTGTCCATCGACTAATTTTTGTTGTTCTAAAATTGACCAGTTATTGCGTCGCAAAACGCAACCGGGTTGCATGACTGGTTGGGTAACAAAAACATTAAAGGGGTTAAGAGTGACATAAACCCGCAAATCGGTGACAATGGCACTGGCCCCAAATTGCACGCATAATTCTGCATTGGGGGCGCTGCGATCAATTACTTCTCGGGAAGCGACGTTGTCGGGGCTAAAATTAGCGGTAGAACTGAATACCAGACCGAGACCCACTCCTAGTACAAAAATACCACCAATCAGGGCGATCATGGCATAGTTTAATTTTGCTAATAGGCCTCCGGGGGACGAAGCGCGAGAGTCATCGCCATAGGAGCGGTCATAATCACGATCACGCGATCGGGGAGGAGTATAACGAGGTCTTCTATTCATCGAAATTTCTGTTGTGGCCGCTATGGCGGTCAGTCGTTAGCTATTAGCTTATCATTGTTCTATCCTAGCAACCCGGGGGATAACCGACAGGATAGGTCTAGTGTAGAGCTATATCGTTTTTTTTGGGTTAGTATGCTATGGTGGATCACTAAACAGAGTAAGTCAGCCTAATCCAAGTTTCTATGCTAGATATTAGCTAGACAAATTCGGAGCGGAGGAACCATATTTGGGGCGTATTTCTAGATTTTTTAGCCTAGAAAAGGATATCTCTCTATCCTAGCCCGTCAGCTAACTTCGTCGGCGTGGGGGGGAAGACTGAAACATCACTACATTCCTAGCAATGTCTTGATCGGTTCAGTTATGTCGCTGATACTACTTGATAGTCATAACTTACAGGAGACATTGTATATGGGGATTCTCATGCAGGTTCACCGATCACAACAATTTTAAGATTTTCCGTCGATAACCATATTTTTTGTGAGTTTGCTATATAGTTCGGGCAAACTTTTAGTCGTATCGAGAAACCGAAAGTAAAAACAGGATCAAAAATGCTGGAATCTTTACCAATGTGGATTGCTGCAATGACTTTTATTGCAGTCATTGTGGTGATTATGTTCGAGTGGCTTCATATTACCGTAGCGGCTTTACTGGGGGCTTTAATCTTAGTTTTTACCCATATCATGACTCTCCAGGAGGCGATCGGTTATATCAGTCGCAGTTATGCCACTCTCGCCCTATTTTTTGGGGTAATGGTGTTAGTGAGAGCCTTTGAACCAACGAAAATTTTTGATTATTTAGCAGCACAAATGGTGCTTTTAGCCAAGGGACAGGGCAAATTATTACTAATAGGAATTGTCGCCATTACTACCCCAATCTGTGCGGTGTTACCCAACGCTACCACGGTGATGTTATTAGCCCCGCTGATTCCCCCCTTAGCTCAAGATATCGGTGTGGATTTTGTGCCGCTCTTAATCCTGATGGTTTTCGTGGCCAACAGTTCAGGGTTATTAACGATTGTTGGTGATCCCGCTACTTATATCGTCGGTGATTCTATTAATATCACCTTCATGGAATACCTACAGCGTTTGAGTTTAGGTGGTGCCTTGGCAGTAATTACCATTCTGGTTATGTTACCTTGGTTATTCCCGAAAATCTGGCGGACGAAATTCGAGCATTTAGAAGAATTACCCCATCCGAAAATTAATCATCCTCGCGTCTTAGCTCTGGGGGGAATTATCGTCTTTTTAGTCTTATTTTTATTCGTCGTCGGTGAATCTTTTCCCGTACCCATTTCTCCCGCGGCCGTTGCTTTGATGGGTGCCACTTTAGCCCTACTTTTAGCCCAGCAATCGAAAATCGATACGGTTCATAATATTCTCCGGGATGTGGACTGGAGTACCCTATTATTTTTTATGTCGATTTTTGTCCTAATTGGCGGCTTAGAAAAAACTGGTGTAGTTAATAGTTTATCGGGATTTCTGGCGATAATTTTAGGCAAAAATATCTTTTTAGGTTCTCTAGTCTTGCTGTTTTTTGTCGGTTTTATTTCCAGTGTAGTTCCGAATATTCCCCTAGTGGTGGCCATGGTTCCACTACTGAAACAGTACCTGGTTAATGTTAATTTAGTCGGGACAGAGGTTCTTTCTCCCGATTATGCCGGTTCTTTTCCCCCGGAAGTTTTACCGCTTTTCTACGCGATGATGTATGGGGCCACCCTAGGGGGTAATGGTACTTTAGTGGGGGCTTCTTCTAATATTGTCGCCGCCGGCATCGCTGAACAACACGGGGGCAAAATTACTTTTCATACCTTTCTGCGCTACGGTTTACCAGTGATGTTTACTCAGTTAGTCGTCTCGGCAATGTATATGTTAATTTTCTTTGTCTAGTCTATCTCCGGTGGCATTAATGTTAAGTTCGCCTAAGATTGACAAAAACGTTAACATTGATTAACATTCTCCTATCGTGCTAGATAATCTGGATTGATCGGCGATCGTGAACAAAAAAATCTCTGTTTTAGCACCAGATTTATCCGGTGGTGGTGGCACAAGAGTCTATTTGATTGCTCAAGTCTTGCAACAGCTAAACTGTCAGGTGACGGTCTATGGCCCGATTTTTGGCCGGGAAATCTATCCAACCCCACCGGGGAATTTACCGGTGGTATCGGTCAAAGGCAATAATTATCCCCAGTTTTTTGGCCAGATCAAAACTTTACTCGATCGCCTCTCCGGAGAGATTATCTACGCGGTTAAACCCCGTCCCACCAGTTTTGGCATCGGTTTACTGAAACGTTTTTTTTCCCCACGTCCCCTAATTCTCGATATTGACGATTGGGAAATGAGTTGGTTTGGTGGCGATCGATGGTCCTATCGTCCTCATCCCCGACAATTAGCTAGGGATATCCTCAAAAAAAATGGTGCGCTTAGGGACCCGAATCACCCTCTCTATCTGCGTTGGCTGGAAAATTTAATTAACCGCGCCGATGCGGTGACGGTTAATAATCAATTTTTGCAAAAGCGCTATGGGGGGATTTATTTACCGAATGGCAAGGATACGCAACTTTTCGATCCCAATCTCTACGATCCCGTCGCTTGTCGTCAAAAATACGGTTTATCTGCCTATAAAGTCTTAATGTTCCCGGGTACTGCTAGACCTCACAAAGGTTTAGAAGATGTCTTAATCGCTTTAGATCAAATTGGTGATCCTGATTTTAAATTGGTGGTGGTGGGAGGTCGCCAAATCGGGGATGGCTATCTGGATAGTTTGCTAGAAAAAGGTCAACCTTGGTTAATTCATTTACCTGCTCAACCGATCGAGCGAATGCCGGAAGTTGTGGCCGCTGCTCATGCTATTATCGTTCCCCAGAGGGATGAAGCCACGGCTAACGCCCAATTTCCGATTAAACTCACCGATGGTATGGCGATGGCTAAACCGATTATTTCCACTAAAGTGGCAGATATTCCCGAAATTTTAGCTGATATTGGCTATTTAGTCGAACCTCGATCGCCAGAGCAACTAGCTGTCATAATTAGAGAAGTTTTTAATCATCTCGACTCGGCTAATGCACGAGGACTAAAAGCGAGAGAGCGCTGTATCGCCTCCTATAGTACCACCGCCATGGCGACAACTCTCTCTGGCATAATTACTTCTCTGGAAGGTAAATAAGTAGGTGGGTGGAATTAAATATAAGATGAACGTAGGTTGGGTTGAAGCATGAAACCCAACGCCCGCTCATGTTACGCTACCGCTAACCCATCCTACAAATAATTGTGCCTCCCTACTTATTAGATTGTAGCGAGTAGGATAATTGACCGTTGACTATTTACTTTATTACTTATAGCGATGAATCCTAATCAAATTCTCCTTAAATATACGCTGAAACACTGGGTATTAGTGGTTTCCAGCATTGTTATCGGCTTTGTCAGTACCGTATTTAATGGGGTAGGAACTGTTTTAGTTATCCCCTTACTAATTTCTTTTATTAATCCCGAAAATGATCTCTTAAAAAATGCCCCCCAAATTATCAAAAAGCTGCTCTCCCTTTTCGAGGTTTTCTCGGTCGATACTCGTTTTTTCTGGATGTTTGCGGCGATATTATTGATTTTAATTCTCAAGCACATTACCAATTTTGTCAGTATTTTTTTAGGAACTTACTTGTCTTTAATTATGGCAAAAGATATGCGAATTGATTCAGTTATTCTGCTGCTAGAAGTGGATATAGATTATTATGTAAAAAGTAAAATAGGAGATATTTTTAATCGTTTCATGTCGGAGATTAATCGAGCCGTGGGATCAATTAGAAATTACATAAACCTGATTAAGATTATCGGCACAGCTTTCATGTACTTAGCTATTTTATTATCAATTTCTTGGCAATTAACTATTCTTTCTAGTCTTTTGGGTGGCTTTTTAGGTCTGCTTAATCAATACTTTGTCAAGAGAGCGAAAAAGTTTGGAGAGATTATCACCGTAACGGCTAAACAGCAAACTAATAAACTGTTGGAACTGTTAATGGGAATTCGCCTAATTAAAGCGGTAGGCAATGAAAGATACGAATTAGAATCTATTGTGGAAGATATAGAAGCCCGGGAGAAAGCGGGTTTAGATGCCCAGACTAATAATGCTGTAATCGCTCCGCTCAATGAGATCGGTGGGGTAATTATTATTGCTTTAATTATCATTGCTGGTCGTTATCTTTTTAATGAACAACTGCAAGCTTTAGCGACAATTTTATTGACCTATCTCTATGTACTTTTCCGGGCCTTGCCGATAGTTGGTCAAATTAACAGTGCTAGGAGTAGTCTATTGGGTGATGTTTCCGCAGTAGAGGTGGTAGCGGATTTTCTCATTCGAGAGAATAAACCATTTATGAGCAATGGCTCTATTCCCTATCAAAGATTAGAGACAGGTATTCATTTTGATAACGTCCAATTTTCCTATCCCGGTCATCAAGAATTAGTTCTCAAGGGCATCGATCTTTGGATTCCAAAAGGAAAAATGATCGCTCTTGTTGGTGCTTCGGGGGCTGGAAAATCGACAATTGCTGATTTATTACCACGCTTTTATGATCCTACAGCCGGGAGGATTCTTTTTGACGGTCACGATTTACGGGATTATGAGATCAAATCTCTGAGAAAAGCCATGGGAATAGTCAGTCAAGACACTTTTCTCTTTAATAATTCTCTCCGTTTTAATATTGCCTACGGATTAAGCGATGTTAGTGATGCAGAAATTTTAGCAGCGACAAAAAGGGCGAATGCCTACGAGTTTATCTCCAAACTGCCGGAAGGACTGGATACGGAAATTGGCGATCGTGGAGTGAGACTTTCGGGGGGACAAAAACAAAGATTAGCGATCGCTCGTGCCTTACTCCGAGATCCGGATATTCTCATTCTCGATGAAGCCACCAGTGCTTTGGATACAATTTCTGAGCGTTTAGTACAGGAAGCGATCGATGAACTCTGTCGCGAGCGGACTACTCTTGTGATCGCTCACCGTCTTTCCACTGTTCAAAAAGCCTATCAAATTGTGGTGCTGGACAAGGGAAAAGTGGCAGAAATCGGCAATCATGAGGAATTATTAGCTCAAGGTGGTCATTATGCCCGTTTACACGCTCTGCAATTTAGTGATAGCAAAGAGGCTGACTCTAAGAATAGGGAAGATGAGCAAAAAAGAAAAGCTTATTTATCCTACGAAGCGAGAAGCAGTCTTAATAGTCTTTTAGGTTCTCTGCGTCTAGTATCTGAAGATTTAATCGATGATTCTCAGGAGAAACAGGAAATTTTAGAAGAATCCTGTAGTTCAGCCATGCGACTTCTCCATATTATCGAAGACTACGAGTATTCCTCGACTCGATAGCTCTCCTGCAAAAATCAAAAATTGTTGTCATAGTAAATCCGGTTATTAAAAACTGATTATTTATTCTCCCTTTTGTATGAGTGCCTGTCCTAATATGTAGCCTATACTCAACGGATTTAGTATTAGTTGAATAATCTTTGCAGAAAAGTGCTTCGATCCCGCAGGAAAACCTGGGCGCAATTGCGCCCCGGCATTCCCGAAATTGAGCCGCCGGGGTGAGTTCCTGCCCCAGTTAAATAAAGGTTTTTAATTGGGGTTTTGTAGTTAGCTATTTCCGGCAAAGGACGCAGGAAAATCATCTGATCTAAGGTCATATCAAGATGATAGTAATTACCTTTATAGGAACCCAAACGATTAGCTAATTCGGCCGGACTTTCCACCCGACGGGCAATAATGGCGGATTTGAGATTTGGGGCATAATCGGCCAGTTTATCAAGAACTCGATCGGCCACGCGATTTTTTAATTCTTCCGTCCATCCCGTGCCGTTTAATCCTGTTCCCTCGGCCCCGGCAATCTGATAGGGGGCAAAAAATTCGATCCAGAGGGTATGCTTGCCTTGGGGAGCCATGGAGGGATCGAGAATAGTGGGTACATCTAGGTACATCGAGGGATTTTCGTCGGGAATCTGCCCCAAAATCGTTAAAGCGTGGGCCTGTTCAACGTGACGCACGGAATCGGCGATGAGAATCGTTCCCTGTAAATACTCCTCTTTGTGATCGTAAGCCTCGAACCTTGGTGCTTCGGCGAGGGCGCAATCAATTTTAAGAATTGTTTCATTGTTATTGACAATTCGCCGTTCTACCCTTTCTCGCAATTCTGGATCGGCGGCATCCACATCGGCGGGGGCGACTAACTGTAAAAAGACTCGTCTAGCGTCAATATTAGAGATAACACCCGCTTTTGCCAGATATTCTTGTCCAGAGTCCACTCTAACCCCGATCGCTTGTCCTTCCTCCACTAGAATCTGTTTAACCTTCTGCTCGGTTAAAATTACCCCACCGAGACTGACAACACATTTCACCAGAGCCTCGGTTAGTGCGCCCGTACCACCACGAGGGCGAGCCACCCCGGGAGAATGACGCATCGCCATCATCATCATCCCAGAGGTAATGCCTTTTTGGGAGGGAGGAGCGCCAATTTCCGCCGCTAGACGAGCCAGGGGTGCTTTCACAAATTCGCTCTCAAACCACTCATTGAGGACATCTTCGGGGGAAGTAATCATCGTGCGGATGAAGTCGAGCAGTTTCTTTTTCGAGCCGATCGCTTTCCAGACACTAGCTAAGGCACTAGAGTTATAATTGCGGGCGATTCTGAGCAAATCTTGGGGCGGAGCGTTAAACCAAGGCCCAATCGCATTCATCAACTGTCCCCAATAGTCGATAAACTGAAGGTAGCGATCGGCATCTCGCCGACAAAACTGGGCAATTGCGGCGTGAGTTTTTTCCAGAGAGCGATAGGAAAGAAAATATTGGCCGGAGGGATGGGGACAGAAAACGGTAGGATCGAAGAATAAATACTCTAATCCGTGGCGTTTTAGCTCTAATTCCTCAATTACCGGTCCCAAAAAGATAAATTCGTGATCGATCGCACAGAGATTAAACTTAAAATCGGGGGCTTGATCGGGGATAACCGCTTCTGTGGTAGCCGCTCCTCCTGGTACGCTACGCTGTTCGAGAAGGAGGACGCGATAACCGGCTTTGAGGAGATAGGCGGCACAAACTAAACCATTATGCCCCGCACCGATGAGGATGACATCGTAACTTTCCATACAGTTTCAAAAATTCCTATTTTTAATTTTGCGCTTTTCTTGGCCCTAATATGTTAAAAATAGTTAAAGATTAGCTGCTGTCAGCAGATTTCAGCGATCAGTTATGAGTGAGCAGGTAGAAAACATTTAATTTTTCTTTTTTTTATGAGTTCTTCAATCAAAGTTATTCAACCATCGGGTATTTTAGATGGCAACCAAGCCAGCGAATTTCGCCAAGAAATTGCCGAAGCCGTGCAGGGAGGTTCAGAGGTTATTATCGTTGATTTCAAGAATGTCACCTTTATGGATAGTTCTGGTTTAGGTGCGCTAGTTTTATCCTTAAAAACCGTGCGTTCTGCGGGGGGTAAACTATTGATCTGCTCGATTAATGAGCAGATAAAAATGTTGTTTGAATTGACCGATATGGATCGAGTTTTTGAAATTTTTAATAACCGAGAAGAATTAGAACAAAAAATCCTCGGAAGTTAATTAACGAAAATCCACCTGCATGATCGAAAGATCATCCTTAAAATTACCATCAAATTGTAAAGCTTGAATTTCTCCAATAAAATTATCGAGATTTTTGGCGGAATTACAGTGATAATTTTGCAAAGATTGAATAAAGTTTTCTAGTCCCCACATCCTACCATCAGCACAATCGATCTCGTAAATTCCATCACTAAAAAGATAAAGGCTACTGGGTAAATTCAGGCATTTAACCTGATTGATATATTCTGCTTCCGGAAACATCCCGATGGGAAAACCGGGGGCTTTCAGTCTGGTTTCAATCATCTGGCTAAAAGGTTTTTGAGTCAGGAGAACTGCCGGGGGATGACCGGCACTGGCATAGGTTAACTGTTGTTGTTTCTGATCATAAATTCCGTACCAGATAGTAAAATATTTATCATTCTTAGGGCTGATTTGATAAACTTGATTTAACCCATGTAAAACCTGATTAGGTTGATAGTAATTCACCTGAGTTAAACCACGAGAACGGAGTAAATTAATCACCGAAAGGGAAGGTAAAGCCGCTCGCAAACCATGGCCAGCCACATCTAAAAGATATAACATCAAATGGTCATTATCTAACCAATAATAATCAAATCCATCCCCCCCCAATCGACGAGAAGGAAGGAAGCGAAAATCGATAGCAAGTTTTGGAGAAATGAAAGGTTCTGGCAACAGCGATCGCACATATTCCGCCGCTTCCGCTAACTCCATTTCTAGTAATTGTTTTTGCGCTTGCAGATCATGACTTAATTGATGCAAACGAATTCCCGCCCGCACGCGCGCTCTTAACTCATTAATCTCGATCGGTTTACACAAAAAATCATCCGCCCCTGCATCCAATCCCTTGACCCGATCCTCCACCGATCCCAAAGAAGTTAAGAGGATAAAAAAAGTCGTTGACAGTTGGGGATTGAGCTTAATTTGCCGGCAAACTTCCAACCCATCGATCCCCGGCATCATCCAATCACAAATAATCATCGCCGGTTTTAGTTGCCCCGCTTGCTTTAATCCTTCTTCCCCATCACTGGCAATAAAAACCTCGTATTCCTTCCGCAAAGCGCGGCTCAAAAACGTTTGAATTACTCCATCATCATCAATTACTAGAATTCGTACCATCTTTTTTGTGACTTGACTATCTCAATCTTACTGCCTACCCCCGACTCCCTGACAGATGACTTTGCTTGTCCCTCAACCAGGGATTAAATCCAGAATCGAGCTAACACATCAGTCATAGTTTGGGAAAAATGGTATAACTTCTAGCGTAAGGCATTGGAGAGGTAAGCCGGGGGTGAAGATTTCTTTTCAGGTAGATAGCGATCTCAAGTCCTTAGATACCGTTTTAAAATATTTTGAGCAACTTGAACCAGCGGGCATTCCCCAAAAAGACTGGCTCCAGTGTCAGCTTGCTCTTGCCGAAGGTTTTACCAATGCAGTCCGTCACGCTCACCGACACCTACCTCCCGAAATCCCGATCAAGATCGAGATCGAGATTACCCGATCCCAGATGGAAATTCGCATCTGGGATCGGGGTTCCGTCTTCGATTTAGAGGGCTTTATCGAGAAAAACGCCTATCATGACTATAGTTTCTCTGGTCATGGGCAAGGACTGCCGATCCTCCAAAAAATCGCCGATCAACTCAGTTATACTCGCAGCGAAGATCAGCGCAACTGTCTGTTAATTATTAAACAATTTTCCCGCCATGAATCCGATCGCGCCCCTCGTTTCTCCTAGTTGGTTAGTGACTAATCTCGATCGCCCCGATCTGATGGTTATTGACTGTCGTTTTCAATTAAATGATCCCGATCTCGGTTATCAAGAGTATTTAGCCAATCATATTCAAAATTCCTTCTATTTACACCTCGATCACGATTTATCGGCTCCCATTGCCCGTCATGGCGGCCGTCATCCTTTACCGAATCCGCAGACAATAGCCGCTAAATTAAGCTCTTTAGGGGTGATTTCCGGCCAAACTCATGTCATCGCCTACGATGCCTCCCGTTTTGCCTTTGCCAGTCGTCTCTGGTGGTTATTACGTTATCTGGGCCATGAACGAGTCAGCATTCTCGATGGTGGTTGGCAAAATTGGTTAAATGCCGGTTATCCCGTCTCCAATCAGATACCTGTGCCGAAAACCGGCGCTTTTCTCCCCCAAGTTCAAGAGGATTGGGTAGTCACGATCGAGGAGGTAAAAAGGCAAAAAGAGCAAGCGGGAGTGGTGTTAATTGATGCCAGGGAAAGCGATCGCTATCGGGGCGAAAGGGAACCGATCGATCCGATCGCCGGCCACATCGAGGGGGCGCTTAATTATCCCTGGTTAGAAGTCACCGATAGTCAGGGTTTTTCTCAACCCCCGGCCCGGCAAAAACAACGTTGGCAAGAGCGGCAAAGCGATCGAGAAATTATCCTCTACTGTGGTTCGGGAGTGACAGCCTGTGTCAATATCCTTTCCCTTACCCTAGCCGGATACGACAATGTTAAGCTATATTCTGGAGGTTGGAGTGATTGGTGTTCCTACCTGATCTAACCAGCCTTGTTGATACCCATCTATCAAGAAAGATTATCAAAATGACCTAATTACTGTACAATCTCTCTATTATCACTTTTAATTATTCCGAAACTATTATCTAGTTTGTCTCCTAAGTGGGTGGGTGGAATTAAATATAAGATGAACGTAGGTTGGGTTTCATGCTTCAACCCAACGCCCGCATGGGTTACGCTACCGCTAACCCATCCTACAAATAATTGTGCCTCCCTACTTAGACAAAAAAGCTAATTTTTATTTTAGTTGCTATCTTTTTGCTCTCAAATCACCGCTATTCCTCAAAGAATAGTCGTTTTCCCCCGTAAAATTACTCAAAGGTAATTTTATAGTTAAACTCTATAAAAAATTAGGTATGTATTTTGTATGACAGAAGCCGGTCTTTGTCATTGTAATGGTGGCGGCCGTCCGAAAGATCGCCTTTCGATTTTTGTGGATGGCAATAATATGTTTTATGCTCAACAAAAAAATGGTTGGTTTTTTGACCCGCGTAAGGTGTTAAATTACTTCACCAACGACCCGAATATTATGTTAATTAATGCCTTTTGGTACACGGGGTTAAAAGATTCCCAAGATCAAAGAGGTTTTCGCGATGCTTTAATTAGTTTGGGTTATACGGTGAGAACAAAAATTTTGAAAGAATATTATGATGATAGTTCCGGTCGTTTTTCCCAGAAAGCTAATTTAGATATCGAAATTGTCGTCGATATGTTTAATACCGTCGATCAATACGATCGAGTGATTTTATTTAGCGGTGATGGCGATTTTGAACGAGCGATCGAACTATTGCGCTCTAAAAATACTCATATTACCGTAGTTTCTACGGAAGGGATGATCGCTAGGGAATTGCGAAATGCCACCGATCGCTATATTGACCTGAATGATGTTCGCAAAGATATCGAAAAAAGTGATTATTAACCGGCCGTTTTGTCTTTAAACCGGCTATTTATCCCATTTTTCTTTATTGGTAGTCCTCACCCCCATCCTTCTCCCAGAAGGGGATAGGTGAGGCAATTAACCATCTCTTGTTTATTTTTCCTTGAGTCGAAATAGTAAAAACTGATTGACCTGATTCGGATTAAAATTATCATCACTGACTAAAATCAAAGAGCGACTGCCATCAGCTAATCTTGGACCGAGGGTCATTCCTTCCAAATTATCTAAATCAATCCCTAAAGTCCCTAAATCTAGTAATAATTTTTTCCGCAAGGGTTGCACCTGTAAAGCTTCTAATTCTCCCGGTATCCGAGCAATTTTCGACGTATCGGTGGCACTCCCATTAACTACCTGAAATAGTTTCGCTCCAAAACCTTCTAAACCAAAAGTTCGCTCTAAACTGAGAAAATAACCCTCTTTTTCTAAAGCTAATAATTCCGTTAAACCGTAGTATCTCGCACCACTGGGTGGCTCATCTAACACATACAATTGTTCTGATACTAACACAGGCGCACCAATCGGATCAATAACATAATGAAGAAGTCGCACTCTGAGATTTTCTGCTCTTTTTCCCGTGGGACTATCTTGAATTAAAGCACTTTCTGTGGCAGTAAACAAACGAAAAGGATCGTCTTTGAGAGTGCTGGTAATCCCTAAAGTTAAGGATTCAAACCCTAAATTATCCTCTATTCCTTTTTGATTGCTATCATCCGGTAAAAAGCGATTAGGAATTAACAAAGACTCCTTTAATTGTCCCTGCAAATCAAATTCAGCAATAAAAGGATCAATTCCCTGTTTAACCGCACCTTCACTGGAAATAAACAAAGTTTGTCGGGGCGAAAAAGCGATACCTTCCGGGTCGATCGATCCCTTTTTAAACGTTTCTCCCTTGCCATCTTTTAGGAACGTGACTGCCTCTAAATTCACTTTTTCGATTTTTTCACCATTTATCTGCAAACTAGCCCGATAAAAGCGGGCCGGAGCTTTCTGAGAACGATCATCACTGAGGAGATAAAAGCGGTTATTGGCACGATCATAGGTAATTGCCGATAATCCCCCCACCCTTGTCCCTTGATAATCCGCTTGTGGTAATTGATATTCTCCCAAAAACTCGACCGAGAGGGGTAAAAACATTCGTTGTTCTGCTAAAACTTGCGGGGAGACACCACAGGCCCCCAGACCAAAGGTTACAATCAAACTAGCAATTAAACCCAAAATTGGGAAACGCAAATTTTCGGCAGTCAGTCTCTTATAGAATCGATCGATCACAAAATATCATCCTCTACTACGCTCCTATCAATCTATTATGCTACGTTTTTCTCTCAGTTTATGGCTCTGTTTGATCGGTACTTCCTTTCCTCTCCTAGCACAAACAGAAACCCCTGCACCCAATCCCCTCGAAACTCCCCTAAAAAGTCCTTTATTACCCGGAATCGATCGCCCTTTAACTCCCTTGGAGCGTCGTCAACTGCTATTATACATCGATCAACGCGATGCTGAAGCTCAAGCTAAATACGATGCGGGATTAAATGAGGAAGCTTTTCCTATCTGGTATGAAGTGATTAAATTAAATCGTTATTTAGGAGCAAAAGAAGAAGTAAAATCTTTGGAAAAAGTGGGGTTAGCAGCTTGGAATCGAGATCGAACTGAGGATGTTAAATTAATTACTGCTCGTTTAAAAGCTCTGCAACAAACCGCAGAAACTAACCAGACAATGGACGGGGAATTATTAGCATTACTAGGTACATCCTATGAACAGGTACGAGCTTTTAATGAGGCGATAATTATCTATGATAAAATCCTAGCTAATGCCAGACAATCTGGTGATAATCTGGCAGTAGAAGCAACTTTAAATAAACTTGGTCAAATTCATTTATCCCGTTTTGATTATCAAAAAGCAGCTCCAGTCTATGAGGAATTATTAACTATTTCTAAGGTGCAGAATAATTCTTTGACTCAAGGAATTTATTTGCAAAGACTAGCAGAAATTTATCGAGAATCTCTGCAACCAGCTAACGCCGTAAAAATTAAAGAAGAAATAGCTGAAACCCAAATCAGAAATCAGCAAATACAGTTAATCCCCGCTCTAAAAATTCAAATTGGTTTAGATTACCAAGCTTTAAAAGATGCAAATAAAGCCAGCCAAAACTTTCAAGAAGCCTATTCTCTCGCTTTTGCTTTACAACAGTACGGCACCGCAGGAGAGGCTTTAAATAAGTTGGCCGAACTCTATAAAAGTTATCAACAGGTAGATTATGCTTTACAAATATATCAAGAATTAATTAAAGTCCATGAATTGGGTTATAATTACTACGGTTTAATGAATACCTACGATCAAATCGGTCAAATTTATCTAGAGAGAAAAAATTATCCCCAAGCTTTACTCGCTTTCCAAAAAGGCGCGGAATTAGCCCAAGCTATCCGTTATCGTGAACAATATTTTCAAACCCAAATCACCCAAGTTAATCAAGCAATAAATAATCCTGAACAGTGATCTTTAAGTCTTTGAATAGTTAACTAATGGACAGGGAAATGGGGAAATGGGGAATGGGGAATGGGGGAATGGGGAAGTGGGGAAGTGGGGAATTTCAACTAAAACCCTAAAACCCCCCGCAACGCGCACGCAGTGACCACCCCAACCCCCAACACCCCAAAACTCTAACACCCAAAACCCAACCCCCAACACCCAAATGAACAACTCCTATTCTGAATTAACCGAAGACTTGCTGAAATTGGTGCAACATTTACCCCACTTGAAAGATGGTAAATGGATTCAAAGAGCTCTGGAAGCAATAGTCAGAATTGCCGAGGAGGAAATCGATCGCCTGGATTGGAAAATTTTAACCTACGCGATCGAAGATCTAGAAAAGGGATTTCAGGTATTTTACCCCTACCGTCACATTCGTAAACTGACCATTTTTGGCTCGGCACGCATCAAACCCGACAGCAGTGAATACCGTCTGGCAGTGGACTTCGCTCGCTGTATTAGTCAATACGGTTTTATGGTGTTAACCGGCGCTGGGGGTGGCATCATGCAAGCAGGGAATGAAGGCGCCGGACGGGAAAATTCCTTCGGATTAAATATTCAGCTACCTTTTGAACAGGGGGCTAATCCCTATATCATAAATGATGCCAAATTAATCGATTTTAAATATTTCTTTACCAGAAAACTATTTTTTCTGCGGGAAAGTGACGCAGTAGCTTTATTCCCCGGTGGTTTTGGCACCCAAGATGAGGCCTTTGAGACGCTTACCCTCTGTCAAACCGGTAAATACGGACCTGCACCCCTAGTATTAATTGATGAGCCTGATGGGGATTACTGGCAAACTTGGCAAGAACAAATTAGTGAAAATCTGCAAAAAAGAGGACTGATATCCGCCGAAGATCGGAATTTTTATACAATTACCAACGATCTAGACTACGCTTGTCAAAGGATTCGCCACTTCTATCGGGTGTATCACTCCAGCCGTTTTGTGGGAGAATCCTTTGTTATTCGTCTTAATCACGAACTAAGCGGGGAACAGATCGAACAAATTAACCAAAACTTCGGCGATATCCTAGTTAAGGGTAAAATCGCACCTAGTCAAATTCTAGAACGAGAGAATCGGGATTCCACCCACCATTTACCCCGTCTAGTTTTTTACTTTAATGGCAAGAGCTACGGACGCTTGTATCAGTTAATTGATCACATCAACGATTTAAGTCCTGTAGTTGCCCTAGAAGAGCATCCCGAGAGAAAATAAACCCTAGGCCAGAGTTTCCGGACAGTATCCTAAACCCTTAGTAAATTGTTGCCGAAAAGCCTCTATATCTTGCTGATCCGGGGTACCATGGGACACGATCGCCACTTGATAACGACGCATGACATCAATAGGAGATTGTCCCGTTTCCAAACTCCAAAAAACCATCTGGAGACGCATTTCCGGTTGATAGGTAATCCCTAACTCATTCATGTAGGCGCGAAAATCGCCGTGTTGGCAAGGAGTCAGCATTTGATTAAACTTTACCTTGACCACCCAACCGTTAATCTGATGGATAACCGTCATCACGGAGGAAGGCAGATGAGTCATCGATCGCAGGTATTCGGTGACTCGTAGCGTTAAACTAGCATTAGCAAGAAAATAGAGATAGTCCATAGTGGCCGCCAGGCTATTGGCTAATAGTCACGATTAGTGTTATATCTCTAAGTCTGACGATAAACCGTTCTCGATACCAAGGGGAGAAATCCCCGATTTAGTGAAGTTCGCCTGGGTAGGATTACCCAACTTTTGCGAAGATCTTTATGATGATAATGATGATGATCCCTGACCAATTACTCTCCAGCTACGATTATCACCTTCCTCCGGAGTTAATTGCCCAAAATCCCGCAGAAACCCGGGATAGTTCCCGTCTTTTGGTGGTAGATTCTCCCAATAGTCATAATTTAGCTATTTTTCGGGATTTACCCACTTGGTTAGAGTCGGGGGATTTGCTGGTTTTCAACGATACCCGCGTGATTCCGGCCCGTTTATTTGGACGTAAAACCACGGGCGCACCCGTAGAAATATTACTATTAGAAGAACAAGATGACCATCGTTGGTTATCTCTAGTGAAACCGGGAAAACGCTTTAAAGTCGGTTCAGAAGTCCTTTTTTATCCGAAAACAGGGCCGACGGAAGACCAAGAAAAATTATGGTTAGCGAAAGTAATCGATCGAGATCTGAACACCGGTGGTCGTCTGCTGCAATTTCAACGTCATCCCAGGCGCAGTTTTTGGGATATGTTGGAGGAGTACGGTCATATTCCTTTCCCCCCCTACGTCACCGAATCAGAGGCGGAAGAAGACCGTTATCAAACAGTTTACGCCGATAAACAGGGTTCTGTGGCCGCTCCCACGGCAGGATTACATTTTACTCCCGAATTATTCCATAAGCTCGCCCAGAAGGGTATAGATACCGCCTATATCACTCTTCATGTAGGAGTGGGAACCTTTCGTCCCGTGGAAGTGGAAAATATTACAGAACACCTAATGCACCAAGAATTTTTGCAGATTTCCGCCGAAACTGCCGAAAAAATCGCCCAAACAAAGGCTAGAGGTGGCCGGGTTATCGCCGTGGGGACCACGGTAGCTCGCGCCTTGGAAGGGGCAATTAAAGAAAGTAAGAGCGAGAAATTAACCGCTTTTCAGGGAAAAACGAATTTATTTGTCTATCCGGGTTATCAATGGCGAGTTATCGACGGCATGATCACTAATTTTCACCTACCCAAGTCCAGTTTGATGATGTTAGTCAGTGCCTTAATCGGACGGGAAAGACTACTGGCATTGTATCAAGAAGCTATCCAAGAGCGTTTCCGTTTCTATTCCTTCGGTGATGCTATGTTAATCCTACCCAGCGCTCGCAGCAGTAATCGGTAAGTAGTTGCACAAAATTACATTCATACCCCAGAAAGAAGGAGGAGCAGAACTGCCGAAAGGGCAACAGGAAAAGCAAAAATATGTGTAAGCAGCCCGCGCATCTAAATTGGTCTAGGTCGATTATCGAACCACCTCTGGCCTGTTGTCTATCCTAACCAAGAAATGAAAAGAAAAGAGCTTAAAATCGGTCGCCGCTATTCTGGCAAATCCTGGCAAATATTTGTAATTATTGCCTTCATCGCCGCCGCTCCCTTTGCTATTTTTTATCTGATTGCCTTGGCTTATCTTTGGCAAGGCGATCAACTTTTGGCCGCGGGGGAGAAGGAATCGGCTCTGTCTGCTTACCGAACAGTTTTATCTTTTCACGAAAATTCGGCCCAAGCCCATATAAAAATCGCTCAGGTCTTACAAAGTCAAAAACGCTATTCTGAAGCCTTAAAAGCCTATAATCATGGCTTTATCGTTAACGATAAACCACCGATGGAACCCTCCCAAAGTAATTATTTAGTGGCTTTGGGAGACATCTTCGCGCAAGAGGAAAAATGGTCAGAGGCACTCGATGCTTACCAAAAAGCAATTATCATTAAACCAACTTTTAAAGCGCAATTTCAGCTAGGAAAAGCTCTCTATAGTTTACAACGTTGGGATGAGGCAGCGAAAGCTCTGCAAGCAGCGGTTTTTCTCGATCCTAGTCAGGGAAAAGCCTATTTTTATCTGGGAAAGGCCTACAGTGAACAGCAACTCTGGCCAGAGGCCAGTTATGCCTATCAGCAAGCTCTAGAATTGATACCTAGTCAGGGTGAAACCTACAAAAAATTAGGAGAAACCCTAGCAAAACAGGGAAAATGGCAGGAAGCAGAGCAAATATATCGACAGGCTTTAATTTACACCCCTAAAGATGGGGATATTTATAATTATTTAGGCAAAGCTTTAGCGGAACAGGGAAAACTAGGGGAAGCGATGGCAGTTTTTCAACAGGCGCGCCAAATTAGCCCCAAAAATGCCGAGATTTACGAAAATCTCTGTTATATCTATATCAATAGCGGTCAGATCGATGAGGGTCTAAATTGGTGTCGGCAGGCCGTAGAAATCGATCCCAATTTATCAGAAGTTAGATTTATTTTACAGGAAATCCAACGGGGACGATTAATTCACGACAATCCCGAATTATTAAAAATGCCAGAGATAATTCCCAGTGTTAAGAGTGATCCTCTGGTGAATTTAAAACGCTCAATTGTTAAAATTGTCATTCGTGGCAAAAATAACAATGGTATCGGCACTGGTTGGTTATTACAACGAGATCAAGATACAGCTTGGATCGTGACTAACCGCCATGTGGTTACGAATTACCGTCAAGAAATCGATGCAGGGGCGCGCATTTTTGTCGAGTATTATAGCCAACCACCCAAGGGAAAAATTCCCAAGCGTTCAAAAGCTAAAATTCTCCACACTACCCCCCCTAACGACTGGCTCGATTTAGCAGTATTAGAGGTAAAAAATCCCCCCCCAGATTTAAAACCTTTAGCTTTAGCACCCCTACCAATTGCCGCTAATCAATCAGTAATCTCGATCGGTAATCCTTTTAATCAAAAAGATTGGACTGTCAGCAAAGGCACTGTTAATGATAATAACGAAAAATCCTTAAGTTTGTCCATGTTTGTCGTTTCTGGACAGTCGGGAAGTCCAGTTTTAAACGATAAAAATCAAGTGGTGGGAGTGATTTCCCAAGCGAGTTTATTTTGTGCCAATCCCTCTACTCCTAAACCCCTAGAAAATGCCGTTAAATTGGGCTGCGGTTTCGCAATTCCCATTGACAGGGTGCGAGAAAGGTTAAGGGAGTGGGAATTATGAATTGGCAAGTGGGGTGTGGGGAAGTGGGGAAGTGGGGAAGTGGGGAAGTGGGGAAGTAGGGTGTGGGGTGTGGGGAAGTGGGGTGTGGGGTGTGGGAAGTATAAATAAAAATAATCTCCTGTCTCCTGTCTCGGAGTCTCCTGTCTCGGAGTCTCCTGTCTCCTGATAACTGCTATGCTACTCTAGGCAGAAAACCATTCGATCGAGATCACCGTGGCTAATCAAGAAGCAACTTCCCCCGCTATTCGTACCCCTTTATATGACCTAATTGCCCAACAAACCAGCAAATTTACCCCTTTTGCGGGTTGGGAGATGCCGATACAGTTTAGCGGCCTAAAAATCGAACATAATGCTGTCCGCAATGGTGTCGGGATGTTTGACATTTCCCACATGGGCAAATTTATCTTAACTGGAGATAATCTGGTTCAATCTCTCCAAACCCTAGTTCCCTCTAATTTAGCCCGTTTAAGGGCAGGAAAGGCACAATATAGCGTTTTACTTAACCCAGACGGTGGCATCATCGATGATATTATCTTTTACTACCAAAGCGAAAGCCAAGGCGTATTAATTGTTAATGCCTCAACCACCGATAAAGATCGAGAGTGGATTTTAGGCAATTTAGAGGGTTCGGGGGTCAAATTAAAGGATTTATCCCGAGAAAGGGTCTTAATCGCCCTGCAAGGACCCAAGGCAGCCACAATTTTACAGCCCTTGGTTGGGGAAAAATTAAGCGATTTTGGCCTATTTAATCACTGGGAAAGCCAGCTTTTCGGGGAAAAAGTTTTTATCGCTAGGACCGGTTACACGGGAGAAGATGGTTTTGAAATTATGGCCGCTCCTGAAATCGGGCAGCGACTTTGGACGGAATTCTTAAATTTAGGGGTGACTCCCTGCGGTTTAGGAGCGCGGGATACCCTGCGTTTAGAGGCAGCTTTAGCCCTTTATGGACAGGATATCGACGATAGCACGAGTCCCCTAGAGGCAGGCTTAAATTGGTTGGTTCATCTGCCAGAAAAAGGCGATTTTATCGGTCGCAATGTCCTCGAAGACCAAAAACTTAATGGTGTGAATCGGCGCTTGGTGGGATTGCAGATGTCCGGCAAACATATCGCCCGTCACGATTATCCGGTAGTATTCGCTGGGGAAGTGGTGGGTAAAGTCACCAGTGGCACTTTATCACCAACTTTAAACACAGCGATCGCTTTAGCCTATCTTCCCACACCTTTCGCCTCGATCGGACAGGCGATCGAAGTAGAAATCCGCGGCAGCACCTACCCCGCTACCGTAGTCAAAAAACCCTTTTATAAAAGTAAAAAGTAGTGGTTTGTTTCAGCTAATTTGGTGTATTAGAAAAATGCTATAAATTCTATAATCTAAGACTTTAAGCCGAAATCTATTGCCCTATTTTAGCTGAAACAGTCCAGTAGGGTGCGTTACGCTGCGCTAACGCACCAACCTAAAGCACCGAGAAAAAAGGAGCAATAATTTGGTGGGTTACGGCGAACACAAAATCAATACTAAACTGTAGCAGTTACCGTCGCCTAACCCACCCTACAGCTGAATCCTGAAAATGCAATCCGTAGACTTTACCACCCTCAGCGCCACTTGTGCCGAAATTGCCGCCACTTGGCTGCCGGCGAGACTAGAACAAGTGTATCAAATTGATCGCCAAACGATCGCCCTCTATTTACGAACCTTCGATCGCAAGGGATGGTTAATTATTTCTTGGCATCCCCAAGGGGCGCGGCTGCATATTGGTGATCCACCGCCAAAAGTCCCTGATACCTTCACTTTCAGCGATCAATTGCGTCATCAACTCAATGGTTTTGCGCTGACAAAATTAGCATTTGTTGCCCCGTGGGAAAGAGTCATCGATCTACAATTTGCCCAACGTCCCGATGATCCGGCACTGTGGCATTTGTATATAGAAATTATGGGCAAATATAGCAATGTTATTTTAACTGCGGCTGACAATCAAATTGTCACCGTTGCCCATCAAGTCAATGCCACCCAGTCCAGTGTTCGCACCGTACAAACGGGACAAATCTATCAACTACCCCCCGTTTTATTGGCAACAAATCCCAGTTTAGAAGAATCCTTGAGCAGTTGGCAAGCTAGAGTTAGTTTAATCCCTAAAACTATCGAAAAACAGTTAGTTAGTACCTATCGTGGGGTTAGTCCGGTCATCGCTCGATCGCTGTTGCAAAAAGCCAAAATTAACCCGAAATTAAACACGGATCAGTTAGATAATACTGATTGGGAAAAGCTCTTTTCAGTTTGGCAAGAATGGTTAAAAATGCTCGAAAAGAAAACCTTTCAACCCGGATGGACAAGAGAAGGTTATACGGTGATGGGTGGGGAGATACTGGCAGCGGCTAAAAATGTTCAAGAATTATTAAACCGTTATTATAGCGACCAAATTAATCAAGAAAGCTTTCGACAACTACAGCAAAAATTAAATCAAAAAGTCATCTCTTTACTGACTAAACTGCAAACTAAAGCGGCGGGATTTCAAACAAGACTAGCAGAATCTGCTCATGCCGATCGCTATAAAGAGCAAGGGGATTTATTAATGGCAAATCTGCAGCAAATACAGCAGGGAATGAACGGCATTACTTTGGCAGATTTCCAGACAGGAACACCTGTAATTATTCCTCTCGATCCCGAAAGAAATCCCGTGCAGAATGCCCAATATTTTTATAAACAACATCAGAAATTAAAAAGGGCCCGGTTAGCGGTGGAACCTTTATTAGAGGAAGTGGTCAGTGAAATTAATTATCTCGAACAAGTGCGATCGAGTTTAAGTCAACTAGAAAATTATAGCAGCAGCGAAGATTTACAGGCATTAGACGAGATACAAGAAGAATTAATCCAACAAAAGTATCTAGAAAGCAATTACCAGCGTAATCGGACGAATAATAAAGAATCTGAACCCATGCGCTTTATTACTCCCTCTGGAGTAGAATTATGGATTGGCAGAAATAACCGTCAAAATGATCGGCTAACTTTTCGTAGCGCCAGCGATTACGATATCTGGTTTCATAGTCAAGAAATCGCTGGTAGTCACGTTTTACTCCGTTTAACCCCCGGTACAGTTCCAGAAGCCGCCGATCTGCAATTTGCCGCCGATTACGCCGCTTATTATAGCCGCGCTCGCCATAGTGAACAGGTTCCCGTCGTCTATACCCGTCCCAAATACGTCTATAAACCCAAGGGCGCAAAGCCAGGTATGGTGGTTTACAAACAGGAAACGGTAATCTGGGGCTGTCCTCAGAGGGTTGAGGATTACCGCAAAAAATAATTTTTTACCAAATTGTTTACTTTTTTTTACACAAAATGGGTATTGTCTGTTACAATTGTTACTAGAGAGACAAATGCAGTTCAGGCGCTTGGGAACGCAAGAACTATATTTCCTCGGATTACAACAACAAACAACAGCAAACCAGTGGTAGCAGCCGATAGTCTCGGGAAAGACACAAAAAACCGACTATTCAGGTGATATTAAAGCGACCACTGGTATTTTATCCTCACCTAACCGGTTCTGTCAGTTTCCTCAACTTTCTTTTCGGTTTCCGAGACTTATTGCCCAGTTGAAAGAGGGATAGTTAGCATCCAGCTTTTTGTAAAGAAATTTAAACTTCACGCATAGTTAAGCCTCTTCGGCCTAAATAAACGACTAGAAACAGTTTTTTTCGGGAGGCCCAGTTTATGGATAGCCCATTAGGGACGATGAACTTTCAACAGACAGAGCTATACAAAAGAATTCAGGCATTTGCCTTGGATCGGCCAGATAGTCAATTATCTTTCAGCCAACGATTAGCAAAAGATAACGGCTGGTCCTTAGGCTATACTCAGAGAGCGATCGAGGAATACAAAAAGTTTATATTTCTAGCCGTTGCAGCAGGACATCCGGTCACGCCATCCGACCAAATCGATCAAGTTTGGCATTTACATCTGACCTATACGCGATTGTACTGGCAAGAGTTCTGTCCCAAAATTTTGCAAACCACATTACATCACGAGCCGACTCGTGGGGGTTCATCCGAGCAATTAAAATTTGGCAGTTGGTATAGCAAGACGCTAGAAAGTTACGAACAGTTTTTTGGACATATTCCTCCAATAGATATTTGGCCTAAACCCAAAGACCGATTCGGGCGAGATTTGCATTTTATCCGGATCAACACTCAACAAAGCTGGGTTTTGTCAAAACCTAATTTGACAATCTTCTTGAAACCACAACTGCGAAAAATAGGCATCTTTACCTTTTTAGCCTTCCTTTCACTGATGATAACTGGCTGTCAGATAATCTCCCAAATTCCTAACCCAATGAATTTTACAGGTCCGGAATTTTTAACCTTCTATATTTCCCTAGTAGTGATGGGAATCGCTTTGGCAGCCTGGCTACGTTTTTCCCTGTGCCTAGTTAGCACTAATACAAAGCAGCAACCTGATTTAAATACTTACGAGATAGCTTTCTTGGCGGGTGGCAATCATCGCCTGATTATGGCCGCAATCACCAGTTTGGTAAAACAAGGCTATGTGGAGGTATTAAAAGAAAAATCACCATTTGGAAGAACACAAAGCAAACTGGTGGTGACAGGAAAGATCGATGCTATTGCCGATCCTGTAGAAAAGGCGGTTGCACAAGATATTTTGGCCACTGATGGGGCAATTGAACAGGTTTTCCGGAAGTCTACAGGAATGAAAGATAGCATTCGTGCCCGCCTAGAACAACTTGGTTTGTTTCTGAGCGATGCCCAAGCATTGAAAGCGCAAATTTATCCATCATTGATTGTGGTTATTCTTCTAGGAATAGGCTTGTGCAAAATGGCTGTGGGAATTTCTCGCGATAAGCCAGTTGGTTTACTTCTCATCTGTATATTTGGGCTTCTAGTTTTGGGAGCAAGGTTTTTTGTCAAACCACAGCGTCAGCGCAGCCGTTATGGAGAGATCATTTTTAATGATTTAACAAATCGCTTACAACATTTAAAAACAGCCAATAGCAGCGATTCTGAACTTGTACTTGCGGTTGCGTTGTTTGGAGCAACAGTTCTGATGGCGGATATGGCTTTAGCAGACTTGTATCAAATGCTGACTCCCATAGCCGCTGCTAGTAGCGGCAGTGGTGGCGGCAGTGGCGGCAGTGATGGCGGCAGTGGCGGCAGTGATGGCGGCAGTGGCGGCAGTGATGGCGGCAGCGGCGGTTGTGGCGGCAGTAGCGGCAGTGATGGCGGCGGCAGTGGCGGTTGTGGTGGTTGTGGTGGTTGTGGTGGTGGTGGTTGTGGTGGTGGAGGTTGATTGAGTTCAAGGCTATTAACAGCCGCTCGATCGAAGCGTGATGCCGAACCGCGAACTCCGTTAAATTTGTCTGTTTTTAGCGGAAGTTCCCCCATACAGATTCTGCCACAGCAGAGGTTGTCGCTTTTTGTCAAAGGGAAACTTCCGTTGAACATTCCCGCCACCGTAGCTCTGTTAATTTTTGCCTTAATCTCCTCTCTGGTTTGATTGCTTACTGCCATCAGCCGAAAAAACCCTCCTGGAACAGGGAATTTTATCGCCTCTACTTAACCCGAACTGGGGTTAAATAGCCATTTTTCAGGAGAAAAGCGCTCAGGGCAGCGGGAAAGTCTGGATATTTGCCGATCGCTGTACTTTCGCCATAGATATCGAGACCCCAATCGGAGTTTTTATCGTAATTAGCGAGGAGAAATTGCCAAGCTTCTTGGTATTCTCCTAGGAGAATTTTTTGGGCGACATAACCGGCCAAAATGCCATTAACTTCGGCTTTTTCTTTTTTAGCTAACTGAAAGGCTTTCAACATTGCTGCTAAAGTTTTCCTTAATTCTTGGGGATATTTTCTAGTGACATCCGCTAATTTACCCTGTTGAAAAGTATAAATTTTGGAGGGAGGAAAAGAGGCGGCGTAGGAACTAAAAGCATATAAAAAAGCATTATCAACGGTGACAAATTCATAATTATTATCTCCATCTAAATCTTCAAAGGAACCACCACTACCATCTAAAAAACCCGTTTCTTCTCTAATAAATTTATCTTTTTGCCAAGTATAAATTACCAAAGATGTGCAGCAATGTGCGCCGCCGCTATAGGTGGAGACGATAATCTCATCGATGCCATTATTATCTAAATCTCGTAATTCGACATAGCCGGATCCAAAGGCACTATAGCCGCTATTTTCCTGATAAATTTGCTCGTTATAAAAGATTTGATAAGAAACATTATTAATATCATAATTATCATCAACTCTCTCGTTTAGGTCGATGGGTTGATAGCTAACTTGTACCTTAATTTTCCCCGATCTAACCACTTGATTTGTTAGGGGTTGACCGGTATCAAAATCGAGTTTAGTCACGGCTAAACTCGCAGCTGCATTGCCCAAAAATTGAGATAATAAGCAGAAAATAAAGCAAGTTTTGCTAATATTCATCGGCCGATTCACAGAGAGATTAATTTCAGTGTAAGTAGCTGGTTATAATTAAATTAAAAATGGATTTTAGGTTCGATCCCCCCTTAGTCCCCCCTTAATAAGGGGGGCATCTGAAAGTTTTTAATACCCACCTACTTATCTTACTTATTTTTACCGACAATCAGCCGTTAACTTTTCGAGAAAAACTATCTAGGGCTGGCTGAATAAATGTGAAATGTAGGCAAGGTAAGGGCTTTGTGGCTTTACGAGCGAAACAGGTGCAAGATTTTGAGAGAATCGTCGTTCAAAACCTGGCGTCTTCATCGGCCCGCGTCCTGTAGGGGCGAAGCATTTGGGCATAACCTATCGGTGAAACCGTAGATTTTCTAACCGAATGCTTCGCCCGTACTTTTTCAGCAAACCCTATCTATTCCAAAGTTTTAACGCTCAAAACTTGGGGGGGTGTGGCATCGGGGGGATAGAGAAAATCGAGATTAATGTCGCGTCTGGCTCCGGGGGGAAGTTCCACCTGTACTAAAGCTTCTCCCTGTTGTCCTTCCCGTTGAACGAGATGGAAAAAACGTTCCTCGGTGCGTCCCAGTGCGTTACGATAGGTAACGCGCACTGCACCCCGGAAAAATACCGGTCCCTGGACGGGTTCAACAAATAGCAAGCGATCGAGATAATTGTCTTCTTTAATTGGGGTTTGAATACTCAAAGCCACCACCTGGGTTTTGCTGGTATTGTTATATAGAGGTAAAGTCAGATAGTAGTGAACACCGTAGTTACCGTGAGCTTTGAAAGCCGTATCGGGATAACGCACTAACATGGGGGCGCTTTGAATTTGTCTGGTTCCGAAAGTAGCTGCTGTCACCGTACTTAAAGGATAGGCAAAAGCTTGACCGGGTTGAGGAATGGTGAGATTAATTCCCCCTTTGGGATCGACAATGCGGGTTGCCCATTCCGAACCGACAGAAATTCCGGCTACGCGACCATAAAAATTTCTTCTTCCAGGGAACCATTGATCGGGGGGAGTGGGGGGAAAATCGCGAGGAGCGGCTAAATCACCTCTAACTAATAGGGTACGCCATTCCTCTAGGGTAGGGGGACGAAAGGTTTCTATTTCCCGATCTTCGATTTTGACTTTTTGGGGAACTTCGTAGAGGGCTAAATTGGCCATATAGACCGGTCCATCGCTGTAGAGACGCAGGAGGGTCGAGCGGGCGCTACTTCTGGGGATAACCAGATCGAATAGCATCCGACTTTGGCCTGGGGGAATGACGATCTGGGTGGGAAATTGGGTATCATGGCGACGACGCATGATATCGCTGGCTAAACGGGAACCGGGACCGGAAAAAACTCGGCCGTTGGGATCTTCCACCAGAGAGGGTAAATCGACAAAAGGGGCATCGGCGGAGGTGACGTAACTGACTCCTTGCAGGATGCGGATAACGAGGTTTCTGGAGGTGGGATTAGTAACGATCAGGCCCTGGTGTAAGTCGCGATTGGGATCGGTTTGACGGGCGATGTGGTGGGTGAAAACGTCAAAACGTCCTTGTAGGGGATGATTGAGATGGGCTATGGGAAAACGTTTTCCTTTGCCGGGGAAAGTAGAGAGGAGAATTCCCTCTTTTTCTACGATTTCGGGACTATTGCTATTAAAAACCAGCACATCATTCAGTTGACCGGGCAACTGACGCACTTCCTGATATTGGGTGACTAATTTCCTCTCTATCTGGGGCAGAACCGAGGCGGACTGAGCTAAAAGAATAGTGGGTAAGAAAGAAAGCATAGAGATTCTATATTTATAGGATCTAATTAAGGGTGAGTCGATGGAGATATGAAGTTATACAACAATATAGGCGAGGGTGTCCGGGCGATCGATAAAGAATCTTAATATATTTTTCAGGCCTGATCAAGCCATGTCAGGGGTGATGTGAGCTAGGGGCGGTTTTCTAGGTTAGCAAGGGAGAATACCCCTTGCTATTGCCGATTTTAACCGTTACGTTGACAGTGACGGGAGCTGCTCACCCTAGCTTTAAATTTCGCCGCGAATTTCTTCGACGATGCCATCTCTAAGGACGAGTTCTACATTCATTTTTGCTACTAAGTTATCGCCTTTTTCGACCCGGAAAAAACTTTCTAGTTGTGCTTGGGCGACTTCTTGATTGAGTTCCAAGAGTTGTACCTGTTGCAATTGTTGCAGATACTGGTTTTTTTGTTCGAGAAACTCACTTTTCTGTTGATTGACTTGGATTTGAATATTGTCAATCTGTTGGGCAGCCGCGGGGGGTAAGGGGATCAGACTCTGACGCTGAATTTCGGCGATCGCTCTTTGTCCTTGGGTTTCTAATTGTTGAATTTGTGCGTCAATTTGAGCCATTTGTGCTTGTAATTGCTGTTGTGCTTCTTCTTTCCAGCGCGGAGTCACGATGACTTTAATTGTCACCGGGCGCTTCAGTAATAAACTGGTTTGTGCGTCATCCATGATTTGCTTATCCTAAAAAGGTCTTTTTGTCAAGGGGTTAGGGAATATTTGCCGGAAATATTTACTTGGCAAACATCTCGTTAATCATATCGCGATAGCGTTGCGTTACTACCGGTCGTTTAATCTTTAAAGTTTGGGTCATCATGCCGTTTTCTTGGGAAAAAGGCTCTAAAATTAACTCAAAGGTTTTAATCTGGTCATCGGCACGATAACTGGGCCGATTTCTTACCTCGCGCTTTAATTCTTGTTGGTAGAGAGCTAAGACTTTTTTGCTGTAGAGATCGCTAGAAAGAATCGTTGAGCGATCGCTGTGAAGATCGGGTAAATTTAAGGATATTTTCTGTTCTTGCGCCCAATTGGCCAGTATATCAAGATTAGGCACGATCAAAGCCCCCAAAGCTTTTTGATCCTGTCCCACTAGCATAATTTGGGAGATAAAGGGACTGCGTAAACAAGCATCTTCAATCGGTTGCGGTTCGATATTTTCACCATTGCTCAAAACAATTGTATCTTTGGCCCGTCCGGTTAAGACTAAATCCCCGGCAGCGGTTAACCAACCAATATCACCGCTATCAAACCAACCATCGGGAGAAATCGCTTTTTCGGTTGCTTCGGGTTTTTTATAGTATCCCTGCATCACCTGCGGACCGCGAATCAAGACTAAACCGTGTTTTTCTGTCGGTAAGACTTCTTTGCTGTGTAAATCGACAATACAGATTTCTGTCTGAAAGACGGGACGACCGGCAGACCCGCGCAGGTTATGATCGATACGACGGACGGTAGCGACGGGAGAAGTTTCTGTCAGTCCATAACCAACTAAAATCGGGATTCCCGCAATCTCATAGAAAGTATCTAGATGTCTGGCTAAGGAACCACCGCCACTAACCAAGATTTTAACTTTATTTCCCACTGCTTGGCGAATTTTGCTATAAACTAGCTTATCACCGATGGCATGGAGGGGATAGAGTAAGAGGGATTGAATTCTTGCTTTTAGTCTTTCGATCCCGGAAGCGTGAAGGTGATCTAGACTGAGATTATCGGCGATACGTTTAGCAATAACGTACTTTTCCGACTTTTCTAGCAAAAATCGCACTAATTTCTGTTTTGTGGCCGGTTGTTCGCTAAATTGTTTTTGGATACCTTCGTAAAGGGATTCCCAAAGACGGGGAACTCCCACCATTAATTGCGGACTAAATTGCTTTAAATCCTGCTTAAAAGTGCGAATACTGGTATAAATCTGGGTGCAACCCTGAGCTAGACTGAAATACTCACAACTGCGCTCGTAGGAATGCCATGAAGGTAGTATACTTAAAACTCGATCGCCGGGATCCGGTTGAAAGATAGCATTTAAGTTGCGTACCTGATGCAGCAGATTACCGTGACTTAACATCACCCCTTTTGGTTGTCCCGTCGTTCCCGATGTGTAGATGAGGGTAGCCAGATCATTTTCGCTCTTGGTGATGGGTTTAAGGGTGTTCTCAGCCCCGATCGCCATTAGTTGCTTGAAATTTAAGGTCTGCACGGAAATCGCCCCAGTAGCGGGGTCTTCGTCGGTGAGCAGCACGATTAATTTTAGGGGCAATTCAGGGATTTTCGCCAGCAATTTCCCTAAAGTTTTGTTATTTTCGACAATCAGCGTCTGACTGTCACTATCGGCCAGAATATAGGCTAATTCCTCTGCATCTGCTTGAGCAGATCGTACCGCGTTGGCGGCCCCGGCTGCCATGGAACCTTGGTCGGCAATAAACCACCGGGGACTATTATCGGCAAATAAAGCGACATTTTCGGTTTCTGTGACTCCTAATGCTTGTAAAGCGGCGGCAAATTGCTGAATTTGTTGATAAAGTTCCCGATAGGTGAGAATTACTTCCGGTTTACTGTGGGGATCGTGCAGAGCGATAATATTGGGGAAACGTTGGGCAACTATTGACCAAACTTCGGGTAAAGATTGAATATTTGAATAGTCAATTAGGGTTGTCATAGCAGTAGTTATAGTGGGTTACAAGGGTAATAGCATATAGATTAACCATTCGAGGCTCTTTTTGCTGGTTCTCCTAGACAGTATTTCAACAGGTATCTAGTCCTGCAAAGTTAATTTCCTAGTCGAGACTCGGAGAGAGGAGACTTTTCAGTTATCAGTGAACAGTGAACAGTAATCAGGGAATGTACTGTTACTTAATACTGCTTACTGATTACGGAAAAGGCTAACGGCTTAGATGTATAATTAATTTTGCCTAGGTACTGAAATATAGTTGTAACTATCATAAAAAACGATGATTGCTTTATCTAAATATAATAATCTCACTCCAGAAGAATATCTTCAGTTTGAAGAAAAAAGTCCCATTAAACACGAGTATATCGATGGGCAAATTTACGCCATGGCAGGGACGACTGATACTCATAATATTGTTTCGGGGAATATATACACAATTATTCGTAATCATTTGCGGGGTTCCGATTGTCGGGTTTATTTTGCCGATGTGAAAGTCAGATTAGAGAAACGCAATCACTTTTATTATCCTGATATTATTGTCACCTGTGATGACAGAGATAGAGAAACCGCTACCTACAAAAGTTTTCCTAAATTGATTATTGAAGTTCTCTCCGATTCCACAGAAGCTTTTGACAGGGGTGATAAATTTAATGATTATCAAACTCTAGAAAGTTTAGAGGAATATGTCTTAGTGAATAGTAAACACCAACGAGTGGAAACTTTTCGACGGGGTGAACAGGGTTTATGGATTCTGCAAACCTATCAGCAAGAAAGTTTTAGT
>NZ_JADBTF010000329.1:0-21040 GCF_020246295.1 Microcystis sp. M090S1
CGATGATCAACAGGTTATGGGTAAATATCGTCTCTGATTCAGAGCAGGGTATCTAGCCTAAAAATGAAGGGTTCGCAGGCAGGCACGGATTCCCATTATACAAGAAGTATAAGGCAAGTCTCCGATTTTGTCAAGGGTTTTGGCAAAAAAAAAATCGCCTCTGGGAGGCGGGGGTGAAAGGTATCACCCTGGAGAAATATTAAACGCCAAAAGACTTACCACAGCCGCAGGTTTGACTGGCGTTGGGATTAGTGAATTGGAAACCACCGCCGATCATCGCGTTGCTGTAATCTAACATGAGACCGTAGAGATAGAGCAGACTTTTTTGATCAGAGACAATTTTAAAGCCATCGTAATCGAAAACCTCATCTTGGGGGCCAATATTGCTAGGATGCTCAAAATCCATCATATAGGACATTCCCGAACAACCACCCTGACGCACACCCACGCGCAGACATAAATCCTTGCCCTGTTGCTCTTTGAGCGTGGTAAGGTGTTTGAGGGCAGCCTCACTGAGTAAAATTCCTTTTCCTTGAATCTGAGTAGCTTGTGTCATCTTTAGCAGGAACTCCTAAACGCAGTTGAAGGGGACATATAAAACTTTACCTTCTCCCATCCATCTTAACGATAGTTGAGGGCTGATGACTGGATTACTTCTTACTTTTCCCGGTCTCGCAGGAGTTGTAGGGCAAAAAAAAGCAAAAAACTGGGATTATTAATTAAATAGGGTTGCCAGAGACGACTAGATTCTTGAAACAAACCATAGAGCCATTCTCAGCCGATTTTCGTCACCCAACGGGGTGCTTGAGACAATTCGCCTTCGCTGAGGGAAGGAAAATTAAATCAGGAAAACGCTGCTTTGGGGATGCCGAAAAAGCAGCCGGAAAAGAGCCAAAGAAATTCACTTTTCTAAGCGGAGATTAGTGCCACTGCTATCGGTGCGATAAACCC
Organism: Microcystis sp. M090S1; assembly: GCF_020246295.1. Classification (NCBI taxonomy): domain Bacteria; kingdom Bacillati; phylum Cyanobacteriota; class Cyanophyceae; order Chroococcales; family Microcystaceae; genus Microcystis; species Microcystis sp. M090S1. Next base: position 952 of record NZ_JADBTF010000329.1, read on the forward strand.
AAGTTTTTTGCTTATCAGTCAGAATAATTCGCCATCCTTCCACTAATGCTTGAGTACAGAATTCTCCCGGTTTAGCTAATCCTAAACAACCATCGGGCCAGGTTTGTGGTTGTGCTGCTTGAATTTGCAAGCGATTAACGGATATCTTGGTTTTCCGACTCAAATCTTGACGGGTAGCGGCGATGACCGAATTAGGTGGCTCAGGAGATGCTAAACTGGGTGGCGCTAAGAGGAGAGAAAGCAGGCTCATTAGCATTAAAATGCCAGTTGCTCCCTGAATAATTCTCGTTTTACCGATTTGTCCTGGCTGGCTCTGGCTAAAATTTTTTCTAGATATCATGTTTAGTGCTGCCTCTTTCCGGGGGGTGATAGTCCGAGCGAATCTTCCTTTTTATTGTCAGTGTAACCGATACTATGTTCCCGCTCTGGTTTTCGAGCAGCGGAAGCAGTCAATGTCGGTTTTCGTTGTCATCTCCTGAAAACTTCCGTCTCTTTAAGTGGCGATGGCGATTAAAATAGATGAGGATGAACTATCTTAGATGGATGGGCTTATGTTATCTTTTTTCCTCCGTTGGTTGATTACCGCCGTCTCTTTATTGATTACAGCGCAAATAGTACCCGGTATAGAAATTAAAGATTTTACCGTGGCTTTGATAGCTGCTGTCGTCTTGGGTTTAATTAATGCTATCATTAGACCCCTGTTGATTCTTTTTACCCTGCCTTTAACTATTTTGACCCTAGGGTTATTTATTTTTGTGGTTAATGCCATTTCCTTTTCTTTAGCCTCCTATTTTATCAGTGGCTTTGAGGTAAAATCATTTTTTGCTGCTTTATTCGGTTCGATCGTGGTTTCGATCATTTCAGGAGTTTTAAATGGCATTTTCGTTGAATAAAGTGGGCAATAATTCGGTTAATTAGTCAGCAATCCTCTGTTTAAAACAGCTTGGCTTACTCTGATCTAGAGACGTTGATTATAACAACGTCTCTCTAGTTTTTGGTAAATAGCGATAGTTTTTATTTGAGAATCGGGGAATTAAATTGACAAAAAGATTGACAAAAATTATCGTTTGTGTTAAACAAGTTATATCGATTATTTACCAGAGGGCTTTAGGGTATGTTTATTATTTTATCTATGAGATCGCTTAGAACTACACCCAGAAAATCTCTACGGATTTAAGTGGGTGGGTGGAATTAAATATAAGATGAACGTAGGTTGGGTTGAAGCATGAAACCCAACGCCCGATTATGTTACGCTACCGCTAACCCATCCTACAAATAATTGTGCCTCCCTACTTACCGTGGCTTTTGTCGTTAAAAATCAGGAAAATTTAATCCCAAGATTTCCATCTCAAGCACCGAGAGCAAGTTCAATTACTATTAGAATAGTAACTTTTTGTGAAGATTTGGCTAACCGGGATGATCCGATCAGACAAAACAAATATAATCATCTTAATTAGATGACTAATAAGCTTTCTTAACCATCTTTCCAGACAGCATAACTACAAGAGTGTAGAAGGGAATTGTTGAGCTAAGGAGATTAACTAATCTCAAGTCAATTTTTCTTGTCTGTGTTGGCTTGAGAGACACAATCATCGCAGCAAAAGTTTTTTTCATTCAATTTAGAGGTTTTAAAATGACTAATAATCAGGAAAATCTTAGCCAAGAAAACAAAATTTATACAGTTCTCAGTATCGGTCAAAGAGGAGCAGGAAAAACAGTTTTCCTAGCGGCATCTTATCAGACTTTCAAAAATCAAGCAACTTCGGGAAATCCGGCTAATATTGTCTTCAGATCTCAAGAGGAAGAAAGCGAAGAAGATATTGAAAAAATTCTCAATTATGTCGCTAGAACAGGTCAATATCCCCCCGCCACTTTAAAAATCAGTAACTTTGATTTTAGTTTAGAGAAAAAAAGCGGTGATCGATCGGATAAAATAGCGACAATTCGCTGGTGGGATATACCGGGAGAAAGTTGTCAAATCTATAATTTAGCCTTTGTCAATATGGCTTTACAGGCTAATGCTTGTTTACTGTTTTTAGAAGCAGCAAGTTTATTAAATGATTCAGACAAGCATAATAATTACCTGAAAATTTTTCAAACCTTGATCGAGATAATTAACCATAATAAAACTAGGTTTAATTTAGGCATTATTATCAGCAAATGCGATCTAGTTGTCTCTGACCAAAAATGCTGGCAAAACCTACAATTAAAAGTCAAAGAATTAGAGCAAAAACTGCGAGAGCAAAAAGTTAATCACCGTTTTTTTTACTCAACAGTTTTAATTGATTCCCAGCAAGGCACACTGCAAGCAAATCAAGCTTTAGACTCCCTATCTTGGTTATTGTCTCAAATCGATCAACAACTGGTAAACTTTTCCTAAATGACCAGCACTATATCCGATCCATTTACAGCAAGATTAGTAAAAAAATCTCTCAAAAATCTGCTGACTGCCTTATAACAGTCATCTTAATGGTGAGGTGTGAAGTTTTCGTTTTGGGGAGTCGGCACCAAATTAGGTGACAGTTCATCTTGAGGAGAAATGCCGTCAAATATCTCCCCAAAAACTAGAAACAAGACACAATTGTGTGAAAATTATTTATAACAGCGCACAGGAGCGCTTAAAGGTTACAGATCATGTCCTTGATCGTTGAACAACTGATTTATAGCAGTTTCTCACAACTGGGATTTAAATATATCGCTAGTGTCAATGTCCCCCTAGGGATTCAACAGTTTTTTTATCAACATATAGTCTCTCAGTTATGGGACACCTATAATCCTCCAGACAGGAAATTTAAAGGAGTCTATATCTATCAAATTGACTCCCATAACACCCTCTTTGGTTGGTTAATTAACGATGGTAAGGATGAATTTGGTCGTGGGGACATCCCCTACTTTCATTGTTATTATTTACAGGAACTACTCGACTCGAAACAACTGTTTAAAATCCTTGCCTGTCTAGAAGCAGGCCCCCTAAAACGTATTTCCAGAGATGAGGCTAAAATCTCCCTTGACCCCGTAATTTTAGCCGACAATTATCAGGCAAATGCCTTTGAATTAGGGATTAAACTTTCTAAAGATATTCGTCTGTTTAGCCAACGGCAACTGCGGGAAGAAAAACCTCTACAATGGTTTATCTCCTCGAAAGAAACCAAAGAACGACCACATCCCACCGATAATAACTATGATAACTCTAAAAATACCTTACCTAGGGAACCAAATTATAAGGTAGAAATTGCCAAAATCCTGCAAGAATTAGCCGAAAAACCGCTCGCTATTGAGGGGATCATGCTTGTTTCTCCCCAGGGTCAACCTTTGACTGATTCCATCGGCATGGAACACAATAGTGCTTTAATCTTAGCAGGAACAATGCTCTATCTTGCCAATAACACAAAAGAGGAATTAAGCTGGTCTGATCTGGAACAAATTGCTATTCGCAGTCCCCAGGGTCATCTGATCTTAACCCCTTGCAGTGACCAAGCTTTTCTTTTAGTGAAAACTGGCAAAACGATCACGGGATTGTTAGAGGGAGAAATCCAGAAAACTCGCTCAAAATTACAAAAAATTCTCGCTATCTCTAACCCCACCCCCGAAACTCCTCTCTTAAATCCCGCAGCTAATCCCTTCCTTGATTCCGTTGTAGAAGAATTCGAGATCGTCCTCGAAACCGAAGATAATAACAATGCAGATATTTCGTTACCGGGGCAGACCAATTCAGTAATCAGTAATCAGTAATCAGTAATCAGTAATCAGTAATCAGTAATCAGTAATCAGGAGTCAGGAGATTATTTTTATTTATTCTCCCCAATTCCTAATTCCTAATTCATAATTCATAATTCCCCATCTCCCACCTCCCCACTTCCCACTCCCCGCTCCCTGCTCCCCTCTCCCTTCTCCCCCTTCCCCTACACCCTACACCCTGATAACTAAAAACCGATGAACCAATTAAACTTAGAAGTTGCGGGAAAAAAAGAACGTTTAGATGCTTGGATGGGGTCACAATTGCCCGATTTATCGAGATCGAGGCTGCAAAAACTGATAGAACAGGGATATATACAGTTAAATGGTCAAATTTGCACTAATAAAAATACTAAAGTTGGTCAAGGTGATCGCTTAAAGATTACCATTCCCGACAGTCAACCCCTGCAATTAACCGCCGAGGCGATCGAGCTTGATATTCTTTACGAAGACGACTATCTGATTATTATCAATAAACCTGCTGATTTAGTGGTTCATCCGGCTCCCGGCCACGAATCGGGAACCTTGGTCAACGCTTTACTGCATCACTGCCCGAATTTAGCTGGAATTGGTGGAATTCAACGCCCCGGTATAGTCCACCGCTTAGATAAGGATACCACGGGTGCGATCGTTATTGCCAAAACCGACCAGGCCCATCAACACCTACAGGCACAATTAAAAACCAAAACTGCCCGCCGGGAATACATCGCCCTCGTCCACGGTGTCCCCAAAAGCGAAACAGGTACAATTGATCTGCCGATCGGTCGTCACCGCAGCGATCGGCAAAAGATGGCTATTATTGCCGTGGAAAAAGGAGGTAGAAATGCCGTCACTCACTGGCAAGTCAAGGAAAGACTGGGCAACTACACCTTAATGGAATTTCGCCTAGAAACTGGCAGAACTCATCAAATTCGCGTTCATAGCAGCCAAATCGGTCATCCGATTCTTGGGGATCCCCTCTATAGTTCAGGTCGTTCCATCGGGATTAATCTACCCGGGCAATTACTCCATGCCCATCGTTTAATTTTAGTACATCCGGTCACGGGAGAGAGCCTAGAAGCGATCGCTCCCTTACCCGCTATTTTCCCGAAAGTTTTAGCTATTTTACGGCAGAGAAACCCCTAGCGCACAAATTGCGGCATAATCTCCGCTGCTGTCCATAATCCGTAGATACCGCGACGATGTAGGGAAACCCCCGCTTTCAGATAACCGAAAGCCGGCCCGCAGACATTAGCCGCCATACTGGTTTCATCACCTAAAGTGAAGGTATGGGTGGAAATTTTGCCTTCAAAAGTCCGCCCCGTGACTTTAACATTGGTACTCAAGGGCTTTTTCGGGTTGCGCGTATCCACCACACCCCCGACGGAAACCCGATCGCGTCCACAAATTCCGGCCAATTCCAGCATAATATCGTCTGCGTGTTCCATATTTTCGAGGCTGAGAATGCCATTGGTTTTATTTAACAGCATTTCCACTTCCGCATCACTCATCCGGTGCGCCGTTTCTGGGTCGTAACCGGGTAAATGGGCGATATCTTCGCGAATAGTGGCACGATAAGCCTCCCAGTTGGCGATTCCCACGCCGAAGGTAATTTTAACGCTATGAATCTCCCCATAACTCTGGGCAGCTAGGGCGGCAGCCGCAGTTAACAGTCCGGGGGTAGCGCCGCAGCCGGTCATGTAGGTGATGCCGGCGGCTTCTAGGTCTGCTTGTAGTGCTAAGATTTGTTCCATGGCGCTGGTACGTTTGAGGGCATCGACTAAAACCCCGCGCCAACCTAAGCGAATGAAAGTTTTAGCGATATCGGCCATGAAATTGTTAGGTAAATTCGGTAAGGCGAGAAAATAGCCCTCTACATCGGCAGTTTTGATTAATTCCTCGATACTGTTCTGGCTGAGACTGCCGTAATTTTCCAGATAACCGATCGAACCCCGGTCATGATAAATTTTGTTACAGGTATTGACATTTAGACCGTCTTTGTGGTAAGCAAAACCGGCTTTATCGGCGGCGGCAGTCCAGAGCATTTCCTGTTTGGGGGCGAGAATTCTAGCGGCGGCCTGTCCCAAACCACCAAAACCTAAAACACCGATCCGAAGGCGATCGCTGGCTATTTGTTTATTCATATTTGTTCTGATTCCTATAGACAAACTTCTATTATGTCGGCGGTCGTGGTTCGCCGTTGCATCTCCTTTATTTTCAATTTATCGCTTCAGGTCGTCTTTTTTGTGTAGTTTTGTTAAATTGTGCCTCCTGGGTCAAGGTTCGCCCTTGACGATGAAGAAAAGTTACGGGAAACTTACAAACAATTAGAGTAGTTGGGTTACAGAATATAAAGTTTTGCTAAAATTTTAACCAGATTGCTACGATTAGCAAACTATCGTAAATTAAAACGATAGGGAGCTTTGCAAACCCCAGATCACGCCGAGAAGAGCTATGAGCATGGAAAGCCTAGAGTTTATCATCTATCCCGATGGTCGCGTTATGGAAAAGGTGACAGGCATAGTCGGTTCATCTTGTCAAGAGGTGACGGCGGCGATCGAGGCACAACTCGGGCAGCTGATGTCTCAAGAGAAAACCTCGGATTATTACCATCAAACCGTCAGCCAGTCAGAGAAAGTCAGCAACGAAGCCACTTTTAGCGACTGGTAATTTTTCATCTTTCCCGATCCCTTTATTTAAGCCACTGAAAAACCATGTCACACTTTAGCAATATCAAAACCAAAATCCGCGATCTATCCTACCTAAAAGCCGCCCTGAGCGATATGGGGATGGAATGGAAAGAGGGTTCCCACCCCGTCAAAGGTTATCAAGGTCAAACTTTAACCGCAGAGGTGGTAATCGAGCAAGATAACAATTACGATATCGGTTTTCGCTGGAATGGTAACGAGTACGAGTTAGTTGCCGATTTGCAATACTGGCAACAACCCCTAACCGTAGAAGGATTTTTAAGAAAAGTAAATCAAGGTTATGCCTACCACACCATCCTGGAAGAAACTGCTAAACAGGGTTTTCAGGTGGCAGCACAGGAAAAAAATACTGATGGTTCCATTCGTCTAGTGGTACAACGTTGGAGTGCCTAATGGCTGATTTTTCTCCCGAACGCTCTGGTTTTGAACCAGAGTTAGGGGGATTCCTGAGAGATTCCCCCGATCGCACTGGTTTTGAGCCTGAATTGGGTGGTTTACAGCGCCAGAAAGCGGTTTACGTCGATGAGGTCACTTGTATCGGTTGTAAACACTGCGCCCACGTTGCCCCCAATACCTTTTTTATTGAAGGCGAATACGGTCGCTCTCGCGTCTATAATCAGGACGGTGACGAAGAAGAAATTATTCAAGAAGCGATCGAGACTTGTCCGGTTAACTGTATTCACTGGGTTAATTATCATCAGTTGTCATCCCTTGAGGAAGAACGCAAACATCAAGTGATTAAACAGTTAGGTTTTCCTCAGATTCACAAGAAATTTAGCCCCGCAGATTTAGACATTTAGGGTGGATAGGTGCAGCCTCATCCATCCATTATTTCCTAGAAGTCATGGCAATCGCTAGAGAAATCCGTATAATATCCCTAGTAGCGTGTTGTACGGTAAATTTTCAACTATCATCCCCGTCGAGGAGGAAATAATGTCTGATCTTAAGATACTGGAATTGTTTAATACTAAAGCCGAAAAGATTCATAGATCGAAATTTTCAGAATATCTTAACCGAGAACGAGAGGTTACTTGTAGAATTACTAACGATCAGGTAGAAGTAACAGAAATCGGGCCAGATGAAGATTCTATATCAGCCGCTATGCTGACACTAAGAATGTTCATCCAAAAAAGTGATGTCATTTCTTTCAAAAACATGGAAGACTTATACTCTAGACTCAATATATCTAAAAATCTAAAAGATGAGTTCAAGAGCCTTATATCTGAACTCAACGATTATCTTGATCGCTATTCTCCACTCACAATAAACAGCCATGAAATGCGTTTTGAAAAGTTGTCAACTTCAGAACCAAACCCAGACCAGCTTACTAATAGAAAATTAATGGATATATATTTGTATGGAGACTATGCACACTTGGATTCAAGCAAAAGGGTTCTGTTCGAGACAATAGCGCAAAATACTCTGTTTGCGCCAATGGGGAATCATGTATTTGTCACTATAGTTAACAAACTTGTGGAGATTATTGATCGTGCAGTTGAAATGAATAAACAGGCTATTGAGCAATTAAAAGATCAGATCTAGTTCGAGCGCCGATCAACCAGAGCGCGTGTTCCGTAAGGAAACCCGACAACTTCGCATAAAATTAACGAGATGGGTGTTAGGTTTTGTGCCTCTACATTTATTAATAGTGCGATTGCGGCTCTGGTAACTATTGTAGAGTACGAAGCATGAAAAGTAACGCGCCGACTTATCGGATTTTCCTTCGCTATAATAAACCTATCCCTCTCAAATAACCACAAGGATACAAATGCCAGCCATATCCATGTTTTACGGAATTATTATTTATATGTACTTCATGGACAATAAACAACACCATAAACCTCACATTCATGCTAGATATCAAAATTCGGAAGTCATTGTCGCCATTCCAGATGGAGAAATTCTTGAAGGCTCTATTCCTAATGCTAAAATGAAATTACTTTCCGCTTGGATCGAGATTCATCAAGATGAATTGATGGCTAACTGGGAACTCGCTATTTCAGGACAACAACCGTATAAAATTGAACCACTGAGATAAATGATGAATCCTAGAGTTAAAGAAGTTATCCCTTTGCCCAACTATCAATTACAACTCATCTTTACTAATGAAGAAAAGAAAATTTATGATTGTTCACCACTGCTCGATTTTGGCATCTTTCAAGAACTTAAAAACCAACATTATTTTAATCAAGTAAAAGTTCTAGATGGTACGGTAACTTGGCCGAACGAACAAGATATCTGTCCGGATACTCTGTATCTTGACTCCATTTCCCAAACCTAGAACAGTTCGAGCGAGGAAACCCAACAACTTCGCATAAAATTTAGAAAGCATGAAAAGTAACGCTCCCACTGATCAGATTTTCTTTCGCTACAGCCTTTCTCAGAGAGATGAGGTTAGTTATTGTCGCTAAAATACTTGATGAGTAAGGATTACTCTGTACTTCATCTCTAGGAGAAAGAGTGAGAAATTTTCTATTTACCCGGTGATTGCTGTGGGAAGGGAAAAGTTAGAGGCAATCGGGGCAAAATGATAAGTATTTTATATGCAAATACCTTCAATACTTAAAAATATTTAAATTTACAATTGGTAATATTTATTAACTAAAATTCTCTAAAGCTTCAAACTGACGTAAAGCAAGACTAGAACCTTGATTCCAGCCTAATTCTACATAATAGGGGAAAAGTTTCTTGATATTTATATCGGGAAAGAGACGACTATTTTCGCTTTCTTGATAACCGTCTTCTCTGAACAGATATATTTTTAATTCTTCCCGACGATAAACCCACAATTCGGGTATTTTCAGCAATTGATAGGCCTCTACATCAGTCAGAGAAGTAAAGTCCACTTCTATAGCTAAATCGGGAGGAGGATCAACAGTTAAATCAATTCTCTCTTTGCCTAAAATTGCCTGTCTATTATCAATATAAAAACAAGTATCTGGTTCTACTCCTGCTTCTCCCGGCATTTTCAAGGTAATCGGATCAAAACATTGCCAGTCTTTGCCTTGGCGACGGAGGATAATTTTTACTAAATCCCGTAATGTATCAACACGATTGCCATGACTTGGTAAGGGAGACATAAGCCGAATTTCTTGAGTTTTGCGATTAAAATAGAGTTTGGGATAGGTTTTTTGGAGACGTAAATTCAGCAATCTTTCGTAATCTTCCCAAGTCTGATGCGGAAAAATAACTTGACTGCCCGGAGATAAAGATAAAGTATTTTCGTTGAGAGTAATTAGGAGCATTTTGGTAATTATCCTTGATTTTTTCCTGTGGTATTTAACTAATTTCGCTCTGGCAACCAATGCCTATCAAGCATTTGTTCAAGGGAATAGGGACAATTTAGAGGGAAATTGTGAGGAGATATTTCAGGTTTTTGCCCAACAATAAAAACGGCATCTTGATAGATTTTTTCTTGGTTATCTAGGAGATATTTTTCTAGATTTGTGCTTAAGTATCCATTTAGCTGAACTCTAAAAGTGGCTATTTCTCCTTGGCAATGCCGATGATGTAATTCAAATTCTTCTGACCAATATTGCCACAACAAAAGATGAATAATTATCTGTCTTAAAAAACTCTCAACTCGATTTTTATCCCGTTTGCTCAAAGCCTCCAACTCCTCGATTAAATGTTGAATATCCAACTCAGCTAGACGATTTTCCTTGAGGAGTTTAATTATTTCAGTCAACCAGAGATGTTCATCTTGTTCGTAGAGAAATTGTAACTGATTTAGCCAAGTATCTTTTTTCATATTTTTTTGGCTGAGGAGACTTCTAAAACTGCTTTCGGGTAGGCAATGCGTTGATGGTGGAATTGTTGCCAAACTTGCACAAAAACCTCGGCAATAATTGGTAATTCCTCCTGACGAATACCACTATCTACTAATTGTTGATCGCGCCATCGGGCCTGAAAAATCTTTTTGATCATATCCATGGCTTGTTCTGGGGAGGCATCCTTTAGCGATCGCAAAGCGGCCTCGCTACTATCGGCTAACATAACGATCGCCGTTTCTCGCGATTGGGGAATCGGACCATCGTAGCGAAAAGCCGCCTCATCGACGAATTCTTGACCATTTTGGGCGGATTTTTGCAAAGCTTGCTGATAAAAATAGGAAATTAAGAGATTGCCTTGGTGTTCGGGAATAAAATCGCGGACCACTCGCGGTAAACCGTGTCTGCGGGCCATGACTAACCCTTCGCTAACGTGCTTTTTAATAATCTCGGCGCTGACGTAGGGATCGTTAATTTCATCGTGTTTATTCGGGCTACCCATTTGATTTTCAATAAAACCGAGAGGATCGTGCATTTTCCCGATATCGTGATAGAGGGTTCCCGTGCGAATTAATTCCACATTACAGTGCAGTTTTCGGGCGGCCGCTTCAGCTAAACAGGCGACAAAAAGGGTATGTTGAAAAGTCCCCGGCGCTTCCGTGGCCAAACGTTTGAGCAAACTACAATTAGGATTGGACAACTCCACCAGACGAATGGGAGTGACCACATCGAAACAGCGTTCGAGATAGGGGGATAATCCTAGGGCGATTACCGTCCAAGCTATTCCCGATAGACCATAGACCAGCGCCGTGGGTAGTAGAGTATAGATGATCGTGCTGGCCGTGGCGCTAACGATTAGGTAAGTGAGCAGATAAACACCCCCTTGGCTGACTCCGATTCCCATCCCTAGCAGCGATAATTCATCCCGGGAGCGCAATTTTCCCGCTATCATAGCCGCTAATAGTCCCCCTATCGTCCCGGCGATTAAATCGGCGCTGATACCTTGGCTGCTGAATAGGGAAAGACCGGCAGTTAAGAGGACCTGGGTGACGGCCAGAGTCGGGCCGTAGAAACTGCTGACTAATAAACCCACGGCTGCCAGATTGGTAAAGGGAATATTGGCGATCGCTAGGATCGGTGTGGTAAAACTTAGTAAACCCAAGAGAAGAAAATCCCGGTGACGCAGAGGCCGATGGAGACGCTGGGCAACGAGGCAAAAAGTCCCGATCGCACTGGTGACAAGGATTGCCGTTGACCCTAAACCCATCCAGTTAATGCCCCGTTCGCTTAAACCAAAGCCATCGATGAGAACAAACTGAGCTTGAGTAATTTTTTCGCCTGCTTTAACGATAATTTGACCGGTTTGAGCGCTAGACATGACCATATCTACCGCTTCCACCGCTTTAGTGGCTTGTTCTTTGGTTGCCTCCCGATCTTCTATCAGGTTCGCTTGTCCCTCCAGGGCCGCTAGAAGGATATTTTCGGCTAAAAGCTGCTGGCGACCGGTTAGGCGATCGCTGCTAATCTGCACGGCGATGGTATCCTGTAGGTGACTGGTGGAAATCCCCGGGGGAATGCCTTGCACCAAAATCCGGCGACTCGCTTGCAGGACGGCTTTTTCTAGGTTTTGCCACTCTCGATCGCCCATTTGGGCCACTGCGATCAGATCGGCGTATTTGAGTTTATTTAAGCTGGAATGCCGATAATTTTGGCTGGTTTGCTCCTTTATTTGCCGTAATTGCCCTAATCGATCGATAAATTGCTCAAAGTTCCCCTTGGCCACGCGCTGACGATAGGCTTGGATTTCGTCTATAGCATATTCCTGCTCTTTTGTCAAGAGTTTCGTAAAAGATTCTTCATAGTTGAGGCGGCTTTGTAGAGTTGACCATTGAGCGGCAGAAAAGGTGAGCAGCATTTCCATTGTGGCGTTAGAAATATTTCTGCCCATTAAAATGGAATTTTTTCGCAGAATTGGGCTAATTTGACTTAATTGCCCTAAAGTGTCTCGCAGCGATCGCTCGATCTGGGCGGTGGTTTGGGGCTCTCTTTTCAGCCGGGGAAGCAGTCCAGCCCGAATTTTTTGGCGTTTGAGGGCGGTGGTTTCTTGGTCTTGAAAACGGGCATCTTCGGGGGCGATAATCGTAACCGGGGAAATAGTCCCGACGGCCAATTTCGGCTGATTATAGAAACGATAACCGACCACGCTAGTCAGACAACCGACGGTAAACAGGAAGATTAAGGGTCGTCGAAGTTTACCTAGGGAGTAAGACCGAGATTTTCGGGCAGAATCAGGAAAAACAGTGAAAGAATGCAGAAAATGATTCATAAATTCCAGCTAAATTCTTTGACACTCCCGTCGCTAAAAGCGAGGGATTCTTGGTTCATTGAGTTTCCTTAATCTAGCAGGACGTATCCAACTAAACCAGAGGGAATCTCTCCCCAAGCGTAGTAGTTTCGGTATGCCCTACCGTACTTAGTCCCTTTTTGAGAATGTTGATAGCGGCGTTAATATCTCTATCTTCTACATAGCCACAGTGAGGACAAATATGGGTTCTTGTAGATAGAGATTTAGCTACTTTTTGACCACAATTAGAGCAATTTTGACTGGTGTTATGGGGAGCTACTGCTACTGTAGCCTTACCATATTTAAAACCAAAATATTCTAACCATTGCCGAAAAGTTGACCAAGCCACATCATTAATAGATTTAGCTAGTCTAGAGTTTTTTACCATGCCTTGAATATTTAAGTTTTCGTAAGCGATGAAATCGTTAGATTTAATGACGCGCAATGCCTCTTTTGAGGCAAAGCCTTTACGTTGCCTACTTACTCTTAAATGCTTTCTAGCATATCTCTTTCTGGCCTTTTGGTAGTTGTTTGATTGGGGTTGACCTTTTCTAAACTTTTTAGATTTCTTCCGATTCAGACGATTTAATCTTTTTTCTGCCTTGCGATAGTATTGCGGTATTTCTACTGTTTCCCCATCACTATTAGCGTAGAAAACGTTTAAACCTACATCCAATCCCACACATTTCTTGGTTGGTTCTAGGGGTTTAGCGTATTCCCGAATATCAACACTAAGACAGAATTGGACATAGTAACCATCCGCTCGTTTAACAATCCTAACTCGTTTAATTTGGTCTATAGGGTAAAAGTTTAGGTCTCTGGTTCCTTTCAGTTTAACCGTGCCAATATTTTTCTTATCTGTGAAAGTAATTTTCTTTCTATCCTCCGATAGTTTCCAGCCACAGTTTTTATATTCCACAGAACGATTATTCTTTTGAAACTTAGGATAACCTTTTTTACCTTTTATTTTTTTCTTACAATTGTCATAGAAACGAGCAATAGCTGACCAGGCTCGTTCTGCCGATGCTTGTCTCGCCATAGAATTTAGAGTATCGACAAACTTGAACTGTTTGGCGAGAACTGCACAATATTTATTGAGAGAATATTTATCGATTTTGTCTTCTTTCTTAGCATCCATCCAAAGCCTTAAAGCCTTATTACGGATGAATTGTACTGTACGAATAGCCTCATCAATGGCAGAACACTGACTTGGTTTGACCACTGCTTTCATTTCTAAGACAATCATTGCTTATCGACCTCAAACAACCTATTTTATCTTAACCTATACAGCATAGATTGTCAAGATTTTAGTCGTGCTTCGCTGTTTTATATTGGCTGGGGTTTCATCCCGTCGCGCTAAAAGCGAGGTCTTGACTCCGACATTTGAGATAAACTGCGCCACCATGCCCAGAGGAAAAATACCAGCAGCTTGGTTTTGGGTTCCCCTTTCTATTTTAAGGACTCCCTGTGCAAAAAAAATTTTTTCTCGAAAGGTAAGCTGCCCGCGCATTTAAATTGCTTGTTGAGATAAGGCACTCATGCAAGAGGCACTCATGCAAAAAGGGGAATAAATAATCAGTCTTTAATAACCGGATTTAGTATAACCTATCCCTGCGTCTTCATCGGCCCGCATCCTGTAGGGGCGAAGCATTCGGGCAATAACCTATTGCTGAAACCGTAGATTTTCTATCCGAATGCTTCGCCCGTACTTTTTCAGCACAGAAAACGGGTTTCTCCGAGAAACCCGTTTTCTACTCATGGACACCCCCAAGGGGGCAGGGGGGATCGAACCCAAATAACCAGATTTAGTATAACTCCTAAACTAATACACTTGTTCTATAGCTTGCCCCAAAAAATTCCGGAAAAGGGAATAAGGGTAAAAAGGGAAAAAAAGAGAAAAAGGGTTACAGGGTCCTCCCAGCACCGCACACCACCCGAAAACCGAGGTAGCTGTAGAAGGAGCCGCGGCGGAGGTAGTGGAAGCGGTAAGCGGAACGGCAGTGATAGGGATCGTCGAACCAAGAACCGCCCCGCAACGGAGAACGATTATCAGCCCCATATTTTATCCAGACACTGCCATCCGTCGGCGCACCCTCATAATTATCGTGCCAGGTATCGGCGCACCATTCCCAGACATTGCCGTGCATATCGTACAACCCAAAAGCGTTTGGGGGGAACTGTCCCACGGGAGTCGTTTGTTGTCGATATTCTCCTGTAGGTTCATCGGCATAGGTTTCAGTAGCTCGATAGTTAGCTAAATCTGCCGTTATCGTTTCCCCAAAATGAAAGGGTGTTTTTGTCCCCGCTCTACAGGCGTACTCCCATTCTGCCTCACTCGGTAGTCGGTATTCCCGAACCGTTAGTTTCGATAATCTTGCACAAAATTCGACGGCATCGTACCAGTTGACTCGTTCGACGGGTCTATCCCAGCGCGTGGGCGATCCCCCCCTAGCCCCCCCTTCAAAAGGGGGGGAATCGGAAGCCCCCCTTTTTAAGGGGGGTTTGGGGGGATCTTTAAAGCGGGAGGGATCAGGGTCAAGATCTCGTTTTACTTTTAAATCCGTGCGAGAGGCGATAGCTTGCCACTGGGCCTGGGTAATCGGGGTTTGACTGATATGGAAAGCGGGGACTTTGACTAGGTGTTGTGGTCTTTCACTTCTAAATCCGTCCCAACCAAATTTTTTAACCAGTCTTTCGATTTCCTCATCTTCCGTTCCCATCCAGAATTCTCCTTGGGGAATATACATCATGCGGATATAGTTTTGAGCTTTTTTCCGGTTGCCAACTTCCGCAAGGTTTTCATCGTAAAAATAGGCTTTAACAGGTTTTCTCTCAATAACTTGGCCTGTTTTATTAACCAATACCGTTTCTGCGGTAAAAAGGAAAAGGTTTTCATTGTAGGGAACAATAGCGGCTACTTCGTCTATTAAACGTTTTTGGACATTGCCAACGTGGTTTAAATCCCCTCTAGAATAGGCGGCAATCGGTTCATTAAGCAATAACAAGGGTTCATAATCGGCTAAAGCAGCGGATATATTTTCTAATAAAGCTGTCAATCTCACAAGACGCACTCGGTTATTATTTTTGATAGCTTCTGCTAGTACCTGTCTGATTTCATTGACCGCTTGACTAGGTTTTAGGTAGGCAAGAGCTAACCATTGTTGATTTTGCCAATAAACCGATTTTGAGCAACGATCACCGATTTGTTCCTGAATATAGGTTTGTAACTGATAGGCCAGAGATTTGAGTTCCTCTGGGGTTAATTTTTCTAATAGTAGTTTACGAACATCGGGAGACATTTCATAGAGTTCTCGATCTATTTTGCGGACTAAACTGGACAGTAAAATATCAGCGATCGCATACCAGTGAGCTTGATTATTTTTATCTTGATGTTGACGCAGATAATAAAGTAAATTAGGGGATAAACCAAGGGGAAATGCCGCTCTTTTCGCTAGTTCTCTGGTGTTTAGTTCGTTTTCTTCTTCAAATAATCTTAAACGGCTTTCTGGGCTAAAAAAATCTTCATCCTCATCCCAATTATCCCCTTGTTGAAACTGATTAGGATTAAATGGAAAATGACGGGGTGGGATAGCTTCTTCTTTTAGCCATGTTATCAAGTTTTCCCAATCCTCTGTGGTTAGTTCAAACATGGAAAAATTGGGTATATCTTCAGCTAAATCAGCAATATCGATCGCAGTTGTCCCATACCATCGATGATAGGGTAAGGGGTTTAACCATGCGACTCGGCTAAATCTTCGGCTAAATCGTCGGATAAGGGTTTCTGTTGCGCTCAAGCGCTCTTCTACATAACGTTTTCTAGCGGCACCCGCATCACTAAGAATTAGACAACTGGTTACTTCCGGAGAATAGTTAGAGAGAACTTTGGTTAAAGATTGACTTTCCCAACCGTTTTCTTGTCGTAAAACCTCGTCTCTAATCAGATTATCAAAGTAAAAATGGGGAACATTTGCCCAAGTTTGCTTCATTATCCTACCAAATCCTGCAAAGGGAATCATCGAGTCAGAACAATCAATAAAAATAATAATTTCTCGGCGATAAAGTTGTTTCTTTTGGTAAATTATTTGATCAAAAAAACCTCGTTTAGCCGTTGCCATCACCGTAGCTTTTAGATCCCAAGTTTGTCGAGGACTTTCTAGGGGTAATGGACGCAGTTGCTGCCAACTTTCTTGTAATTTAGCGATACCAATAGGATAATAATCAGGATTATCTAGGGATGTGATTTTTTTTCGCTTTTCAATAGCTGTGGCAATTTGTGGAAATGAAGTCTCCGGTGCTATTGGTGTATCCCCAGAAGGAGTAATTTCTAATGAGGGAGATTCCCTATCATCCATCGGGTTTATGATTTTGCTAATCGATTCTTCTGGATGATGAATAGGTATTTTTTTGGCTATTTCTATATTTATTTCTGGTTGGAATTGTAGCATCTCTGTCCAGGCCTGATCAAACTTTTCTTTTTCTTTCGGGGATTTAACCCATAAAGCTTGACAAAGAAGTTTAATTTGGGGATTCTCTAAGTTGGGATTTTCTTGAATAGCAATATCAGAATCATTGGCGAGTTTTTGAATCAGGTAATTTTCCACCCGATAATATTGTTCAATAGACAGCAGAAATCCTTCTTCGTCTCTGAGTTGATAAAATAGGTCAAGTAGGGGGGATGTCATTGGCTTTTTTAACCTCTTGTTCCATAATCTTGTAAATCAGTACGGCTTTTTAGTAAAACACTAGCGTGGGGTAATTTGTCCTCGTTTAATTTGGCGATAATTTCTTCAGGTTTGTACTTGAGCAACGATTTAAACCAGGCTATTAATTCACTGGTGCTAACTTTTTTTTCTCCTTCAGATTTAGTCTCGTCTTGTGATGTTCTCACTTCCTGAAAACGGTCCACTGCTTTGATGATAACCTCTTGTTCAGCGTCGGTAAACCGTTCGGTTAATATTTTTCTTAATCTTTCTTGGTTGGGTAGCTCAATATAGTGATAAATGCAACGTCTCAGAAAAGCATTGGGTAAGTTTTTTTCTTGATTACTGGTAATTATAATCAGAGGAAAAGCTTGATCATTTGCTTGAATTAAATCTCCTGTTTCTTTAATGAAAAAACGACGAGATTCAATGGCTAAAAGTAAATCATTAGGAAAATCTCGATCTGCTTTATCTATTTCATCAATTAATACTACCGATTGTTCTTGCTTATCTTGACTTTGTTTAAATGCTTTACCCAAGGGTTGTAAATCAACCCAATCTTTTGAAGTAGCTGGATTTTTTTGCTCAGAAGAAGATTCTTCTATTTCTTTTTGGCTTAAAATTCCGCTAATTTGAGCAGCTTGTAAACGGCCAATATAATCATATTGATAGAGACTATCTTCCGCTTTACTTGTAGATTGAACTATCCACTCATAATATTTTATAGGATTATTTTCACGGTAATAATTAAATTCATAAACTAAGGCATGAGCTAAACGACTTTTGCCACATCCCGGCTCACCTTCTAGTAACAAAGGCATTCCCAATTCAATAGCCAAGTTAACCACTTCTATTAACTCATCACCTGCGTCATAGGGATAAATTTTCTGTTGAATCGGTTCATAATAAAGATCCGATTTGGGTTGAATTTCTCCCCTGTAGGTTAAGGATAGTTTAGCCATCTATTTTCCCTCGATAATTGTCCTTGAAATTGTTGATAAAAAGCTTTCAGTGTGTCTTCTATGTTGCCTTGATTGCTATTTTTCCATAATTCCTGCAAGGTAGATTTAAATAAGTCTGTGGTTTCATTCTGTAAGTCACAACCTAACTGAAGTTGTTGAGCAAAAGTAGGAATAATTTCCTGAAAAGACCGTTGTTCAAAGCAAGAGTCAATCTGTAAGCGGTGAATAGGAAATTCTGATAATCTGTCGCTATCTCTCCAATCATTCCCTTCTCCATAATCTAACCAAATCATTAATAAAAAGCCTTTAATGGGACTATTTTGTATTTTACGAGCGTTGGTAATTAAGTTTTGCCAAAATGAATCAATGTCTTTTAAACGGGAAAAGTCTGCACAATCAATTCCTTCAAAAATCAAACAAAAATTATTAGCTTTTAAATTTTTAATTCCTCCAGAATTATTGAAAAAATGTTCATGAAGACTATAGCTATCCCATTCTTCCTGACCATCTCCTTGAAACTTAAAAAGAATGGTTTTAACGTCCAAATTATTAGTGATCAAGATTTGTTTGTGTAAACGACGCAAACACAAAACACGATATTGATGAGGACAAGGGGGAATATAAATACTGCCTTCTCGTAAAGGTTTAGCAGCTATTGAACTGGTAAATTTTACTAGATTATTGTAATTAAATTCTGTTAAAATATCATAAATCTTCCCATTATTTGTTCGTTGATTTTTTAGGTTTTGATGATGATTTTGACAACATTCTAAGCTTTCAAAATCTAGTCCTAATACTTCACAATAAGCTTGAACAATATAAGACTGTTTAGCGGTTCGCCCTTTTTTTCCTAGTCCATATTTTTGTTCAGTACAAAACCGCAAACTATCTCCAGATATGCCAATTACCTTTAAAATAGACGAATCTAATAAAAAATTCAGAACCTCATCAAAGGTTAAATGAATTAAATTATCATTAATATCTTCAATTCTGGTTGTATTTATTTTATTTTGAGTAATGTACTCCCTTTTCTTCTTATTTTCAAATCCTTTAAAATCAGATTCATTTTGTAAGTACAATTTCTTCCCCTTTGGTTTTAAAACCTCTTTAGTTGTTCCGGATTGTGGCGATGATGTCATCCAAGCTTTCAAGACATTCAATGGAATGGTATAACTGGAAGTTTTTGTTTGACTACGGTATTTTTCGAGAAATGCCTCAAGTAACCATCGACTTGCTTCTATTAATATTTGCCCTGTTTTCTCCGAAGCACAAGAATAGTTTCCCTTATAAGCATCTTTAGCCTTACGAAGGGTTTCTACATCTTCATCCGATAATCTGATTTCGCCGGACCCTAACATAAATCTCGTCAAACGTCAACCTACCATCTGATCCACTTTTTGATCTCCTTTTGCCAGCATTTGCTGAAAGCATTTTAATCAACTTGTCCTCAAAAAACAAGCTATAGGGGGACAGGAGTAAATATGAAAAAGGAAAATTTCTGGCAAAAACATAAAGCGGACATTGACGTGATTTGCCGCATCATCACCACTTTAACTGCCTTGGCTAGTTTGGGTGTTCAGGTGGGAGAGTTAAAGATTCCCCAAAACGAGATTCCCCCTATCCCTGAGGTTCAGGTGGAATTAAATATCAGATGAACGTAGGTTGGGTTGAAGCATGAAACCCAACGCCTGCATGGGTTACGCTACCGCTAACCCATCCTACAAATAATTGTGCCTCCCTACTTAAGCACATTAGACCTCTTGCAAAAGTCTTAAGTCGATCCTTGTACAGCAACATTTTTGAAGATTATCAACTACTAATAAATAATTAACTGAAAGTCCCTCCCATTATTGTTTCTATCGTTTGTTTTCGGATTTATGCAAGAGGTCTA
>NZ_JADBTF010000033.1:0-9124 GCF_020246295.1 Microcystis sp. M090S1
ATTTAAACTCTTTCCTTAATGCTGTGTTGTACCGAAATAACTCTGTTTTGCCAACACCCTGATTATCCATCCAATAACGCAGGACTTTATTCCGAACAAATTGAGTTGTCCGTATTGCCTCATTAATGGCTTCTATCTGATTAGGTTTTGGCTTAACTTTGTATTCTAGTACAAACATTTTGACAATGCTAGACTGGGTATCAATATCTTAACACAAAATTCTTTAAGTTGACACGGCCCCCTGCCAACCGCCTGCTGCCTTCGTTGACGTGAGCCAAGAGGGCTGCAAGGGATTGTCAATTTAATCATATTTAATCTTAAAATAGAGAATTGTCCCCGCTAAGATAAAAGTAACAAAATTAGCGACGATAATCGGTTTGCTGCTCACATAAATCCCGTAGATTAGCCAAAGAAAAACCCCCAGACAAAAGCAAATAAACATAGTTAGGGACAAGTCCTTAGCCGAACGATAACGCCAAGTTTTCATCACTTGGGGTAAAAAAGAGACAGTGGTTAATATTCCCGCCACGATCCCGATTAGTTCAATAATATTCACCGCTTATCCTCTTGGCTTAGTTTCTCTCATTTTAAACTGTTGACTATCTAAATTACTGGTTAAGACTGCTCTCTCGACATCATCGGGTAAAGTGTTCGTAAATGTGACATTTTTTCCCATTGTTTCTATTGAGCGATTACTATCACTGAAGTGCCGATTTGTACCCTTTCAAATAAAGCCTTTATATCTCGATCGCGCATCCTGACGCAACCGTGGGAGACGGCCCGGCCGATGAGATTTTCTTGGGGTGTACCGTGAAAACCGATAAAATTCGCTCCATCGGTCCAAAATCCGATCCAACGCGCCCCTAAAGGGTTGTTTTTTCCCGATGGCACCAGTTGCCCGGTGAAAGGATGTTCCCAGACCGGTTCCCGCACCATCTGAATTACCTGAAATTGTCCCGTCGGGGTTTCCCAACCCGGACGACCGATCGCCACTGGGTAAGAAGCAATTATTTTCTGTCCTTGGTAAACAAAAACCCGTCTTTTTTTTAAATTCAGCAGCAAACGGGTTTCCGTTCGGGTTGCCGTGGTTGCGGGAAGGGAATTGCCCAGACTAATCGGGGGATTGAGGAAAAATTCCCCTATTCCTAGACATAAACAGAGAATCGGCAGAAAAACTCGCATCTGATACCAGCAAAGTCAAAATTTTTATCTGTATTCTAATCTGATTGTGAGGATGTCAAACCGTCGATATGGTGAGTGCGGGAGGGAAGGATAAAATCGGAGTCGAGTTGGGCTAATTCGGTTACACTAATCCCTAGCTGGAATATTAACTTTTGTAACTATGACCGCCGCTATTGCTCTCGATCGCGTTTCTAAAATCTATAACAATCTCCCAGTAGTTAACGAGCTTTCCTTTACCATCGAAAAAGGGGAAATCTTTGGTTTACTCGGTCCCAACGGTGCGGGAAAATCGACGACAATCCGCATGATTATCACCCTAACCGAAGCAAGTCAAGGAGAAATCGCAGTGGCGGGGTATGATGTGAAAAAATACCGCGATCAGGTGAAGAAAAATATAGGGGTAGTCTTGCAACAGATTAGCGTTGATGGGGAATTAACCGTCTGGGAAAATCTGGAATTTCACGGCCGGATGCACCATATCCCCAATCCCCAGAGACAGGAATTAATCGATCGCTATTTAGATTATGTCAGTTTAAGCGATCGAAAATCTGCCCTTGCCAAAACTCTTTCCGGAGGGATGAAACGACGTTTACAGATTGCTCGCGCTCTTCTTCACGAACCAAAAATACTCTTTCTCGATGAACCGACTGTCGGTTTAGACCCCCAAAATCGTCGTCGTTTGTGGGAAGTAATTCGCGATTTAAACCAGCAAGGAATGACAATTTTATTAACCACTCACTACATGGAAGAAGTGGAATTTCTCTGTCAGGATAACGCCACGGGAAAACCGGGCAGAATTGGCATTATGGACGCAGGCAAATTAATCGAATTAGGAACTATAACGGATTTTCGCACTAAGTATGGCGAGGGTTTAGTTATCAAACAAGTTGGCGATAAAATCGATTATAAATTCTTCCCCACCGTGGCTGATGCTAATGCCTATCTCGACAGTTTGAGCGATAAAACTGGAGTAATGTGCCGCCCTTCCAACCTCGAAGATATCTTTGTGGAACTGACGGGACATCAATTAGATTAGATTCTTGGTTTGGCTGTTGGGAAATTGTTCAGTTATCGGTTTTTGACTCCGGTTTTTCTGAGATTAGCTGTGTTTAAATCGGCATTTCTTGGCTTTTATCTGATGTCTATTTTATGGGCCAACCTGCTAGAGTCTAGGTCAATTAGCTGAGGCTGTCCCTAAAAACCGAGTTCAACCCTAAAAAAAGAGGCTTTTAGCGGTTTTTAAGCTTTTTGAGCCAGATAAATGGCCTAGGAAGGGAACTTTTTCCCGAGAGGGAGAGTCATCGGGAACTGGATAAAAACTAGATTCCCCTCTCGATCGATAGACAAAATTGACGGTAATCGTTTAGAATAAAGCACTGAATACTGACGAGATGACAATTATCCCTATGACCGATCTCCAGACAAAAACTAGATGGTCAACAGCGCGGCGATATTACGAGTTGCTTAGTGTTTTAGTGGAACGTAATCTCAAGGGACGCTATCGGGGTTCTTTTCTGGGGGTTTACTGGTCCTTGTTAAATCCCCTGATTATGACTGCACTATACACGGCAATTTTCGGCACGGTTTTCGCCTCTTATTTTGATAATTCTATAGTTAACTATGTCCTAGCTGCTTTCACCGGTTTAGTAGTAATAAATTTCTTTAATGCTTCCACTAACCAAGCTTTACCTAGTATCGTTAGTAATGGCAGTATTTTAAATAAAATTCGTCTGCCAGTTAGCATCTTTCCCCTTTCGATGGTAGTGGCAAATATTTTTCAATTTGCTATTAGTATCTTTCCCCTTTTGGCTATAGTAACTCTCTGGAAATCTCAAAGTTTAATTAATGTACTTGCTCTGATTTTTCCTGTGATCGGTCTTTCTCTGGTTTGCACGGGAGTGGGTTTCTTTATCAGTACCCTCTACGTTTTCTTCAGAGACTTACCCTATTTTTACGAAATTGTTTGTTTTGTCGCTTGGATTAGCAGCCCGATTTTTTATCCCCCGGAAATTATTCCTCCCTCCGTACAACCATTCCTCCTATTAAACCCATTATTGCCGGTAATCGAAAGTATTCGCCAATTGTCCCTTTCCCCCGGATTACCGGATTTTGGTTTGATTTTTCAATCTCTACTCGGTGGGATCATCATCTTAGGAATTGGTTGGACTTGCTTCCGACTCTGGCGACATTTATTTATGGATTTATTATAAATGACAGAAGTAATTCGACTCGATCAAGTGTCTCTCGAAAGACGTACTCAAGAAGAATTCTCCTACGATCTAAAAAGGACAATCTTCTCTATTCTTGAAGGTAAATATCGTCAGCCTGCCAAAAAATTAGTTCTAGATGATATAGATTTAGTCATTAATTCTGGAGCAAAATTAGGTATTATTGGAGCTAATGG
The DNA here is from genome assembly GCF_020246295.1 of Microcystis sp. M090S1. Classification (NCBI taxonomy): domain Bacteria; kingdom Bacillati; phylum Cyanobacteriota; class Cyanophyceae; order Chroococcales; family Microcystaceae; genus Microcystis; species Microcystis sp. M090S1. The sequence continues at coordinate 3,587 of NZ_JADBTF010000033.1, forward strand.
CGCAGGAAAATCTACTCTCTTAAAAGTTATTTGTGGTATTCTGGAACCGACAAAGGGACAGGTGAGAGTCAGGGGACAAATTGCTTCTCTAATTGAATTAGGAGCGGGTTTTGATCCAGATTTACCGGTAAAAGATAATATTATTCTCTATGGGGTAATGCTGGGATTTTCTCGTCAGGAAATGAAGGAAAAAACCAAAGATATCCTTGACTTTGCTGAGTTAGAAGAATATATGGGAGCGCCGGTGAAATCTCTTTCTTCCGGGATGGTGGCTCGTTTAGGATTTGCGATCGCCACGGAGGTTCACCCCGATATTCTTATTCTTGATGAAGTCCTTTCCGTTGGGGATGAAAGTTTTAAAAATAAGTGTAAACGACGGTTAAAAAAATTCTGGAATTCTAACGCTACTATTTTAGTAGTTTCCCACGATTTGACTTTAATTCAAGAGTCCTGTAACCAAGCAATTTGGCTGAATAAGGGCCAGTTGCAATGTCAGGGTAAATCGGAAGATGTAATCAAGTTTTATTTGGATTCCGTGCATCAAAACGAAGTTAATTTTTAATTAAGTAGGTAATCTCAATTAATTGTTAGATAGTAATAATGTATCTACGTTTTATACCAAATCCGTTTTTAATAGTGTGATTAACCCTCAAGTTATCAATTGTTTCTCCCTGCTCCCCACACCCCACACCCCACTCTCCTATACCTTTTAAACAGGATTTAGTATTAATTAGTCGAAAATGCTGTAACAAAATAAAAAACCTCGGTGTCCAGCCGAGGTAGCGCTAAGTTATGTAGGAGAACTCAAGCAAATCTGTCAATGGGGCAAACCCAAACCCCGAAAACTTTTTTAAGCTAGTCAGCCCAGTTTTTCACCGTTGTCTCGGACTAAGCGGATCATATTTTGTCTGATACTCCCCGAGACAATCTGAACTGGCTTGGTGTCTTGGCTGTTTTGCTTTAACTTTTAGCTCATGTAAATAAATGTAACAATATTTTTACAAATTGTAAAGAAGGATTGACAAAATAAAACTTATATGTAACATAAGCTAAGTTAATATTTTTCGCCGATCGAAGCTAGGGGGGTAATAATAGAGAGATTGGTTCACTAGCGTGACAAGGTGTACCCAGAATGTCCTATTTGTTTTTGTTCCCACTATTCACCGCTGCCTTGGCTGCCTATTTCTGGCAGCAGTCCAGCGATGAGATCGCTTATCTGGCCAGTGCCGCCACGGTAATTAGTTTAGTGTTGAGTCTGGTTTTAGCTCCTTGGCAGATTCAGCTATTAATTCTCTTGACAGTTGTGATTGTCGTCACCTTTTTATGGCAAGGACGAGAAGAGCAGAAGAATCTCCCCGTCCCCACTCCAGAAACCGCCGGCGAGAAAAAGTATCGTGGCGCCACCTATATCGAGCCAACAGTCACCGAGGCTCCTGTCAAGGAGCGAGGGGGTAAATATCGCGGTGCGGAGGTTAAAATCACCAATAATCCGACGGTGGCCAACCCAATTCGCTCCTCATCTCTCAAATATCGCGGCGCTGGTTCAGCAAACAAGGACCAGTAATCAGTTACCAGTAATCAGTTATCAGTTATCAGTTATCAGTTATCAGTTATCAGTTATCAGATTTGAGTTTTAAGTGAGTAGTATTAAATAGAAGTTTCCTACTGTCTTTTCACTGTTTACTGTTTACTGTTCACTGTTCACTGAAACTTCCCACCTATCTACTGGTCTTGAATATAAGGCTGATTATTTTTGATACAATTGTATGCCTTTTGTAACTCGATTCCCAGATAACCGATATGTTCGGGAATAATTGCGGGATTGGTAGCGGCAAGCTCGCGGATTAATTTGAGGGGATTTTTGCCTTGATAACAAGCGACAACTTCCCCGCTGCCGGGGGTAGTTTGTTGGACAAGAATTTGTTCTTTTTCCACAGAAATCAAAAAGTTACCGCTAGGGTCAAAAAAGTCGCGCTGATTGACAATTTTATCGTACTGGGTGGCGATTAATCGTTCGACATTCTCCCAAGTATCATCGTATATATGGGCCGATTGACTAATAGTAATCAATGGACCCAAGGTTAAATTATACTGGGAGCGTTGATTGATTTCTTGGCAAATATGTTGCTGTAAAGCGCGCAATCCCATGGCATTTGCCGGCCAAGCGGCAAACATATCATTACTTCTAAATATTGCGGTGAGAGATAATTCATTTTCCACCACTCGCACCCAAATATGATTTAAACAGGGACTACCTCCCTTTTCGTGGTCTTTCACATCCCAGAGGGACATAACTGCACTGGCTGCGTCAATTTCTGAGATTAATTTATTAATAACCTGTGCAATTTGGTCCCGGCCAAACCAAGAGCGCAATCTTTGACCGTAGGTGTATTTAACTCCTTGGTGTATAGGGGAATCATCGAGAATTTGCCCGATATATTCGGTAAGAAAAGCTCTATCTATAGGCAAATAATTAGGTTCAGGAAAATAAAAGTCTGGGGGTTCATTGGTGACAACGGCCATTAGGTCAATTAATTCTTGCCATTTACCATCATATCCTGTCGGTCTAATTGTGCCAGTGGTTTTAATCTTTTGGAGAATTTTTACCCAAGTTTCGGCAATAGTTTTTCCTTCAATGCGATGACCGTATCTTGTCCCGGGTAGGAGAGAAGGAAGATTTTCTGAGATAGGAAAGGTTAATGGTTCTCCCCAAGTTGGTAAGGGGGATTGTTCTGCATAATTTTTGACAGTTTCAATCGCTTCTGGGATGGATATAACTGGTTGATATTGAATTGATTGACGCAATTTTTCGAGAATTTCTCTGTCAATTTCTTTGTCAATATATCCAGTGGTAGAAGAATTAATTAGCCAACATTCTTTACCTGTGTCACTTTTTCCTAACTGGAATCCTTGACTAAAAAAATCTAGCAAACATTGACAGCTACCGGAGTTCTTATCTTCCTTAGTCGCGTTGAGAATAACTAAGTATCTAACGTGGGGATTTGCGATTAAGTTTCTCAGCAGGGGACTAATTCCTCTGGTGGGACTATAAAGATTACCAATCACCGCGTATTGGTCGGGATTTAAATGTTTAGCAAGGGACTGTTTTACTGTCCATCCCGTGATAATTGCCGTTTGTCCGTGACCGCAGATTAATTGATTGGGTTTATAGTGGGGTTGGTAGATGAATTTAGGGGTGGTTTCTGTACTGAGCATGGATTTAAATTAATCGTTCAAGATAATTAATAATATTTCGGTGAAGGTTTTCTATTGTATCACTCCCATCCAGTTGTAAACAATTATCTTTATATTCTTTAAATATCTCGATAAACATCTGACGAACTTTCATTAATTTTTCTTGTTTTTCGTACACTTCTGTGATGGCTCTGTTTTTAATTCTTGCTAGAGAAATATCGGGAATAACATCGATATAAATAACTAAATCTGGATTGGGAAAATGTTGATTTAACTGCCGAACAAAAGCAAATTCTTCGGGATTATTGCAATTGTAGGCCAGGGAGGAAAAATAATAACGAGTAGTGATAACGTGGGTTTGTTCTTGGTGAATAAGTTTAAAAATGCCATCGTGATCATTATATAAGTGATCATGGCGATCAGCTGCAAATAAATAGGCCATTTGTCGGTCAAATTTATTTTGATCTTTGATATAAATAAGATTAGTTTGCATTATTTCTCGAATCAAACGACCGATAACTCCCTCGGAAGGTTCCGGACTTAAAACTGCTTTTTCCCCTCGCTTTAAAAAATATTCTTGTAAGAGTTTTGCTTGGGTACTTGTTCCCGATCCATCAATACCTTCAAAGACAATAAATTTCGGTTTCATAATTTAATCTTCTTGCTCAATCTAATTATCTGAATAATTGTTTTAGCCAAGTTAACCAAGATTTTTTCTGGGGGATTAATTGCGTCATTTCTCCGATAATCTCTCCCATACTTCCCCAAGCATAAATATTTTTATTGAGGGATTGTATGGTTAAATTTTCTTGTAAAGCTAAACTGATAATACTAATCATTTCCGCTGCTTGATTACCGACTATTTGCGCTCCCAGTATTTTACCATCTTGTCGGTAGATTAATTGACAAAATCCCGTGGTTTCCCCCCAGATTTGCTGTGGGACTATATTTTTAATTGGATAGTTGATCATCTTTACCTCCTCACCATAGCTGTCCTGGGCTGCTTTTCCAGTTAAACCCACCCAAGCAATCGCAGGATCGAAAGCAATAAATGAGGGAATTTGCTCGGGATTAAAGTTAAATTTTTCTCCCGTGAGCAGATGCTTGACTAACCCAAAAGCAGCCCGGTGATTTAAAGTAGGATCGGGATAATTATTTCTGAGCAAATTTAGGGCATAAATGCGGGAATTATCGGTTTGGAATTGCTGATTAACCCTAATTAATCCCTCCTCTAGTTTAACTCCCACCCCGGCCAAATTTAATCCCTGTTCATTGACTTGATAATTACCAGCAAAAATGAGATCATCAACTTCAATGACACGATTGCCTAATTGTAACCATTTTTGACCCTCGATCGCTTTCACTTGACTAGGACAATAGCCTGGTAAAATCTTAATTCCTTCCGCTTCTAAAATGGCAGTAACTAAATGGGAGATTTCCCGATCAATATCCGGCAGTAGATAATTATCCTCGATAATTAAGCTAATTTCTTTCCCCAAACGTCGGAGAATTTGCGCTAAACTCACAGCCATGCTGCTGTTGCCAATAATCGCTAAATGTTGTCCTAAATTGTCTAAATTTGGCTCTTGCCAAAGGGTTTGAGCGGTAAAATAATTAACCTCATCTAAGCCGAAAATTTTCGGGACTTGCAGATAAAAACCAGTAGCGATAAGATAGTGTTTAGCCAACAATTGCCGACCATTAACCACAAATCCTAAATGGGGCAACCGAACAAATTCCCCCCCACCCGGGATCACATCTATTCCTTCCGTGGCTAATCTTGCCAAAGAATGATGTTTATTAATAGTTTTATCTACTTCCTCTAGCCATTCCCGCAACCGTTGCCATTGGGGATAAATGGCCGTTTCTTGCCAATGATTCAGCAGTTTATAGAGATGGATAATTTGGCTGTAGCCCTTGCTAAAAATGTCCTCAGATGCCTCTAAATTGTCGCTAGAAGGCTGTTGCACTAAAGCCACCCTTTTTTTGAGGTGAACAGCCAACAAAGCCGCTTCTATCCCCGCAGGAGTGGAACCGATAATTACTAAGTCGTAAACCACAAATATAAAGTAAAAAGTCAAAAGTCAAAAAAGGTGTTGGGGGTTTTGGGGTGTTAGGGTGTTAGGGTTTAAGGGTTTTAGTTGAAATTCCCCCACTTCCCCACTTCCCCCCGCAACGCGCACGAAGTGGTCTCCCCATTTCCCCATTCCCCCACACCCCACACCCTACACCCTACACCCTCTTTCAAGTCAGGAGTCAGGAATCAGGAGACAGCATTCAGGAATCGGAAACTTAACACTTAAGTAGGGCTTGCTGAATAAATTTGAAATGTAGGCAAAGTAA